>JAZSBW010000215.1:0-4547 GCA_045602585.1 Clostridia bacterium | reverse complement strand
GCAGGGGCGGATTCATTTTAGCGTTTGCGCCATATAGTTTAACCGCATCTTCAGTTAACGAGAAATAATGCGGGCAAGTTTCGCAAGTGATTGGTGCACCTTTTTTCTTAGCACGGCGGATAATGTCTACCGACCTACGTGTACTTACGTGTGCAATGTGTATGGACAGTTTGTACTGTTCTGAAAGTATAGCATCACGCGAAACCATAACCTCTTCTGCCGCAGGTGAAATACCCTCGTAGCCAAGGCTTTCGGCAAGTGCGCCCTCGTTCATATCGCCTTTACCGATTGAAATATCCTCGCAATGCGATATTACCATAACGCCCAACTCTTCTGCCTTTTTCATAGCGGCAAGCATTATTGCCGAATTTTCAACAGGTCTGCCATCGTCAGAGATTGCAACAGCGCCGGCATTTTTAAGTTCGGCAATATCTGTAGGCTCAACTCCGCCAAGACCTTTTGTGATAGAGCCTATAGGAAAAACGTTTGCCATATCAGCCTCTTTGGCACGGTTTAATATATATTCAATCGTTTCGGCGTTATCTATAGTAGGATTAGTGTTCGGCATACACGCAACAGAGGTAAATCCGCCGGCAACGGCACTTTTAGTACCGCTTACGATGTCCTCTTTATGCTCAAAACCGGGCTCACGCAGATGGCAGTGCATATCCACCAAGCCGGGCACAACTATGTTGTCCTCGGCATTTATTATCTCAGCGTCGTCTTCTGCAATGTCCTTTCCGATTGCAGAAATGATGCCGTCTTTTATCAGTACGTCGACAACGGCATCAATCCCGTTTGCAGGGTCAATAACTCTGCCGCCTTTTATAATCATCTTCATATATAAAACCTCCTTGGGAGTATGTCTTCTTAAACGTATTATACACCAATTAGTAATTTTTGTCTACATAAAAATTCCTCTGCACATTTGTGTTCAATGTAGAGGACATTAAAGAGTTTCCATACTGCGGACCGTCCGGAGGCCGGTCCCTACAAATGAGCACTAACTTAATTAAACGAAGATTGTAGGGACCGGCGTCCCCGAAGGTCCGAATAAAAATAAATTTTTAAATGAACTTTTATGACCATTGTAGGGGACGATGCCTACATCGTCCCGTTTGGCGTTTGCGGGCGGATGGACAAATCCCTCCACCACCTTCGGTGGTCCCCCTCCCTTTAGGCAAGGGAGGCAATCCGCCCCTACGAAACCAACAAAAAATATCTTGCAAAAATATTTAATTAATGATATAATAATTTCACCACACAGATTAATATTTTGCCTACAAGTTTACGTTTGTTAAAAACGTATGCTTTGTTAGTTATACTTGTAGGTATATGTCTGTGTGGTGCAGGTAACAAGGCTACGTTTTTTATGCGTGGCTTCGTGCCACGCATTTTTTATTTTAAGGAGGTGTATACATAATTAAAAGCGTTCCTTGATGTCACTCAGTTTATAAAAAATATTCCTGATATTGTCACATATCGAAAAAACAAAAAAGCGGTCCGTTTGGACCGCTTAAAATTTGCGTTAAAATTATTTAACCATGCTTGCAACTTCGTCAGCAAAGTTGTCTTCTTTCTTTTCAAGACCTTCGCCTTTTTCAAAGCGAACATAGTCTACAAGTTTAACACCTTTAGACTCAAGGTATTTGCCAACGCTCATGCTATCGTCTTTAACAAATGCCTGTTCAATCAAGCAGTTTGTTTCATAGAATTTATTGATTTTACCGCCGAGCATTTTCTCGATAATGTTATCGGGTTTGTTAGCGTTTTTGGGGTCTTCTTTAATCTGTGCAGTGATGATTTCTTTTTCTTTTTCAACATCTTCTGCAGGAACGCTATCGCGGTCTTTGTACAAGGGGTTGATAGCAGCAATCTGCATAGCGCAGTCTTTAGCAGCAGCCATAGCATCATCATTTGAAAGGTCAGCGTCAACTTTAACCATTACACCAATTCTGCCGCCTGCATGAACATAACCAACAACGCCGCCCTCATATCTTGCGAAACGTCTGAGGTTCATATTCTCGCCGATTTTAGCGATTTTTTCTGTAAGAAGGTCTTTAATTGTGATAGACTCGTCGTCAATGAATTTTGACTCTAAGAGTGCATCAACATCTGCAGGGTTAACTGCGATAACCTGTCTTGCGATATTTTTAACGAAAGTTTTGAACTCATCATTTTTAGCAACGAAGTCTGTTTCAGAGTTGATTTCAACCATAGCACCTACGTTACCTTCAACTACAATATCTACCAAACCTTCTGAAGCAATTCTGCTTGCTTTTTTAGCAGCGGTTGCAAGGCCTTTTTCACGCAGAAAATCAACTGCTTTATCAAAATCACCGTTTGTTTCGGTAAGAGCCTTTTTGCAGTCCATCATGCCGCAGCCGGTTCTCTCTCTGAGTTCTTTTACGTCTTTTGCTGTAAACATGGGATTTTTCCTCCTGTATTTATGGAATTATTCTTCTGTTGCTTCGATTTCTTCTGCAACGTCGTCAGCAGCAGTACCTAACTGCTCGCCCTGTCTGCCTTCGATAATAGCGTTACCCATTGTAGAAGCGATAAGTTTTACCGCGCGGATAGCATCATCGTTACCCGGAATTACATAATCAACTTCATCAGGGTCGCAGTTTGTATCAACAATAGCAACTACAGGAATACCTAATTTTTTAGCTTCTAAAATAGCATTCTTTTCTTTTCTTGGGTCTACTACGAAAAGTGCGCCGGGAAGCTTCTTCATATCTTTAATACCGCCGAGGTATTTGTCAAGCTTTTCGATTTCAAGGTTAAGTTTTGCAACTTCCTTCTTAGGGAGAAGGTCGAATGTGCCGTCTGCTTCCATTTTTTCTAACTGATTGAGTCTGTCGATTCTTTTTCTGATTGTTTTGAAGTTTGTAAGCATACCGCCGAGCCATCTTGCGTTTACATAGTACATACCAACTCTTTCAGCCTCTTCTTTGATAGAGTCCTGAGCCTGTTTCTTTGTGCCAACGAAAAGGATTTCCTCGCCGCTTTCTGCAACTTCTTTAATGAAGTTGTATGCTTCGATAACCTTTTTAACGGTTTTCTGCAAGTTGATGATGTAGATACCGTTTCTTTCTGTGAAGATGTACTCTGCCATTTTGGGGTTCCATCTTCTTGTCTGGTGTCCGAAGTGAACACCTGCTTCTAAAAGCTGTTTCATTGAAATTACTGACATTTTTTATGCCTCCTTGTTTTTTTATACCTCCGCACACCTCATTTTCACGGAAAACCGCGCATTTTTCACGGCAACCTCCCGCAAATCGGCATACGTGTGTATTTTTACCTTAGATATTTTAACACACTTACCAATAAAATGCAAGTATTTTTTTAAATTATTTTTATTTTAACTCTTCTACTGCTCTTTGCAGTTGATAATCGCGGTCGTATGGGATTTGTGTAACTGCTTTCTGACTCATTTCCTCATCTAAACTCACTTCAATTTGCGGGGTTATACCTACTTTATCTATACAAGCACCGCCAGGGGTATAGTACCTTGCAGTGGTAAGTTTGAATGCAGTACCGTCGCCCATCTCAAATATAGACTGAACAACGCCTTTGCCAAAACTCTTTTCGCCTATAAGTATGCCTCTGCCGTTATCGGCAATTGCACCGGCTAAAGCCTCTGCCGCACTTGCACTGTATTTATTTATAAGTACGCATACAGGCAAATCGTTATAGTCTGCGTCGGAGTCGTATTTCTTCTCATTGCCTTGCTTATCCTTAATGGTAATAATATTTGCCTCCGGCAAAAGATAATCTGCCACTTTAACCACGCTATCGAGCGTACCGCCAGGATTATTACGAAGGTCTATAACTATACCTTTAACCCCGTACGCCTTAAGATTATCAAGGCATTTTGCAAATTCGCTTGCTGTATGGTCGCCGAAATTTGATATACGTATATATCCTACCCCGTCTTCAAGCATACGCTCTTTAGCAGTTATTATTACTACCTTTTCTCGTTCTACTGTTATATCTTTATATTCTTCGCCGCGTTTTACGGTCAGATTAATTCTTTTTCCGGTACTGATGCCGTCGCCTTTTATCATACTGATGGCTTCGTTATAGTTTGAAGCACCTACGCTTACACCATCAACTTTAACAATTTTATCGCCGGGCAGTATTCCTGCACGTGCGGCGGGCGAATCGTCAAACGGTGCTATAACCGTCATAAGGTTATCATCGGTTATGGTAACCTCTATGCCTATTCCAACATAGTCGCCCTCTACGCTTTGCATCATTTCTTTAAATTCTTCTTTATTTATATACTGCGTATACGGGTCGCCTACTTCTGCGGTATAAGCATACAGCGCATTATCCATCATTTTTTCTTTATCATAATCATAAATATAATATCCGTCTATAAGTGCCTCTATCCGTTGAAGTTTCTGTGCACCGCTATCGGCGAACTGAGGCAAAAGAAAAAGCAGACCTCCGCCAATTGCAAAAACCATCAGCGCCGCCGTTACAAAAAATGTGATGACCGCTGTTATAATTATATGTTTTTTATTTATCATTGTTAAAGC
>JAZSBW010000214.1:0-4787 GCA_045602585.1 Clostridia bacterium | reverse complement strand
CATACGAAAGTGAGGAAGGGAAAATGTTGGAATCAGGTAACGATATTGTATGGGAACTGATGAAGGGAAAGCACAAAATTAAAATTTCGGAAGTTGACAGAGCAGTAAAGGCTTTGGACAGTGCAAAGCAAAATACTGAATTTTCATCATTGTACTGGATTTTGTATAAGTTGGTGAACGGAAATGACTAATAAAAGAAAAAGCAAGGGTAATTTTTCAAAATTTATTGTTGTATTTGTTATTGTGATAAACGTAATCTTTACTACTGCGGTTCTGTGGGTGTTTCTAAAAACATCTGCAGAGCCGACCGCACTAATCGGTTCCTGGTTTGCATTTACCACAGTAGAATTGTGGCAACTTGCAAAAATAAAAACAAAGAAAGTTGAAAGAGAGGAAAATACATATGACGTTTGAGGTTTTTATGATGCTGGTATTCGCATTTTCGATTATTACAAGCCTTTTTGTTGAGTCGGGGAAAAAGTTTCTTGATTCATTAAAAGTTAATTATGCATCAAATATTTTGGTTTTTTGTGTTGCTGTGTTGGTTGGCGGTTTCGGCACTTCGTTTTTCTATATGTGGAACGACATTGCATTTACTGCAACAAACATTATCAGTATATTTTTAATGATTTGCGCTAACTGGCTTGTTGCTATGCTTGGATACGATAAGGTTATGCAGGCAATTACACAGTTGAAAAATAATTAATAGCATAAAATAAAACTCCGTACAATTTAAAGTGCGGAGTTTTTTGCGTATAAGGGATAATAGTTGCCGGAGATTCAACATTAATTCTTTATAAGCATATCTTCGATAACACTATGTAAATGAATAAGTTCAAGTTTTTCTTTATTGCATAAATCAACGTAATTTCAAAAATATTGCCACGGAATTTCAAACATTGCGGAAAAATGAAAGATACTAAAAAATATTAGAATTTTATTAGAACTTTTTCTGCTTTTTATAGTTTTTTTGAGTTGTTAATAGCAACTTTTTAAATTGAACAAAAGCAAAACAAAAAACCGCTCAAAGTCTTGTTTTCATAGACTTTAAGCGGTTTTAAAATTTTATACACCTTCAGGGACTCGAACCCTGGACACCCTGATTAAGAGTCAGGTGCTCTAGCCAGCTGAGCTAAAGGTGCGTATTCAAACACAACTGATATTATACACATATTATGTTTGATTGTCAAGATGTTTTTTCGAAAAATTTGGCAGAAAAGAAATGTCATGAATTTTATTCCTTTATACATAAAAAACACTTGCAGATACGGAGATTATAATGTATAATATTATGGTAAAAAGAGTTTTTATACCCAAACGCGACATATTTCGAAAGGAATGATATATAATGAAACTCGGTATAGTGGGCTTGCCAAATGTCGGCAAGAGCACACTTTTCAACGCAATCACACAGGCGGGGGCAGAGTCTGCCAACTATCCGTTCTGTACAATTGAGCCTAATGTGGGCGTGGTTGCTGTACCTGATGAAAGATTAAATAAACTGGCTGAGATGTACGAGCCTGAAAAGATTACACCTGCCATAATTGAATTTGTTGACATTGCAGGTCTTGTAAAAGGCGCCAGCAAAGGCGAAGGACTTGGAAACAAGTTCTTATCGCATATACGTGAGGTTGATGCCATTATTCACGTTGTACGTTGCTTTGAGGATTCAAACATTGTTCACGTTGATGGCGAAATCGGTCCTAAGCGTGATATAGAAACAATCAACTTTGAACTTATTTTTGCAGATATAGAACTTATAGACAAACGTATTGACAAAACTGCAAAACTTTTAAAAACAGGTGATAAAAAATATAAGGACGAGATGGCAACTCTGCAGAAGATTAAAGAAAATCTTGAAAATGGAATAACCGCCCGTTCTATAGAGTTTACAGATGAAGAAAAGCCTTTCCTTAAAGAACTTGCATTGCTTACCATTAAACCTATAATCTATGCCGCAAACGTGTCTGAAGATGATTTTGCAAATGGCATCGAAAATAATGCTATGGTTAAAGAGGTTGAGCAGATAGCCGCTAAAGAAAATTCTGAGGTTCTTCCTATATCTGCAAGAATTGAAGAAGAAGTTGCCCAACTCGATGAAGAAGAAAAAGTTATGTTTTTAAACGAACTTGGAATAGAAGAATCAGGTCTTGACAGATTAGTTAAGAAAAGTTACAGCCTTTTAGGTTTGATAAGTTATCTTACTGCAGGCAAACCCGAGGTAAGAGCGTGGACTATTACAAAAGGTACAAAAGCCCCTCAGGCGGCAGGTAAAATCCATACAGATTTTGAAAAAGGTTTTATCCGTGCAGAGGTAGTAGCGTATGATGACCTTATGGAATGCGGAACATACGCTGCCGCACGAGATAAAGGTCTTGTGCGTTTAGAGGGTAAAGAATATGTAATGAACGACGGCGATATCGTTCTTTTCAGATTTAATGTTTAATAAAACTGCGGAGGTAGACAAAGTGTTAAGAAGAATTTTTGTAGAAAAGAAAAAAGGCTTTGACGTAGAGGCTCAGTCTATCCGTTATGACCTTAAGCACAATCTTTTAATAAAAGGTATTCAAGATGTGCGTGTTATAAACAGATACGACTGTGAAGGTCTTTCAGACGAAGAATACGAGAGAGCGAAAACTACTGTTTTCTCCGAGCCTCCCGTTGATATGTGCTATGATGAAGCAATTGAAATTCCTGTTGAGGACAAAGTATTTGCTATGGGCTTGCTTGATGGTCAGTTTGACCAGAGGGCAGACTCCTGTATGCAGTGTATAGAAATTCTTACCGGCGGTAACCGTCCCAATGTAAAGGTTGCTAAAGTTATCGTTATAAGCGGTGATGTTTCTGATGATGAAGTAAACAAAATTAAAAAATATCTCATAAACCCCGTTGAAAGTTGTGAGGTGTCTTTGGACAAGCCGAAAGATTTGTCCGTTGTTTTGGACATTCCGCAGAAAGTTGCAACTGTAGAGGGTTTTATTGACTTTACAGATGACGAAATGGCAAACTTCTTTAAAGAAACTGGATTTGCTATGGGCTTGGACGATTTGCAACTTTGCCGTGATTATTTTAAAAACACCGAGAAGCGCAATCCTACAATTACCGAACTTAAAATGATTGATACTTATTGGTCTGACCACTGCCGCCATACAACATTCTCTACAAGACTTGAAAATGTAGAGTTTGAAAAAGGCGCAGAATTTATTGAAAAAACATACGGCGATTATATTGAAGTACGCAAAAAACTCAATCGTACAAAAGATATCTGTCTTATGGATATTGCTACAATTGCAGTTAAAGAACTTAAAAGCCGAGGACTTCTCAAAAACATTGACGAATCCGAGGAAATTAATGCTTGCAGTATCAAGATAGATGTTGATATAGATGGCAAGGTTGAGCCATGGCTTCTTATGTTTAAAAACGAAACACACAACCACCCGACCGAGATTGAGCCTTTTGGCGGTGCGGCTACTTGCCTTGGCGGTGCTATCCGTGACCCACTTTCGGGTAGGTCTTATGTATACTCTGCTATGCGTGTAACCGGTAGCGGTGACGTTCGCCAGAAAGTTGCAGATACTATGGCTAATAAACTTCCGCAGAGAAAAATCTCTCAGGGTGCTGCGGCAGGTTACAGTTCATATGGTAACCAGATAGGTCTTGCAACAGGTAAAGTACACGAGATTTACCATCCCGGTTATGTTGCTAAACGTATGGAAATAGGTGCTGTTGTAGGTGCTGCACCGTGCGAAAATGTACGCAGAGAACGTCCTGCAAAAGGAGACGTTGTAGTTCTGCTCGGCGGCAGAACAGGTCGTGATGGTATCGGCGGTGCAACAGGTTCTTCAAAATCACATACAGACACATCACTTAAAAGTTGCGGAGCAGAAGTACAGAAAGGTAATCCGCCCGTTGAGCGTAAACTGCAAAGACTTTTCAGAAATAAAGATGTTACAACTTTAATCAAACGCTGTAACGACTTTGGTGCAGGCGGTGTATCTGTTGCTATCGGCGAACTTGCAGACGGTCTTGTTATTAATCTTGATAAAGTACCCAAAAAGTACGAAGGTCTTGATGGCACAGAAATTGCTATTTCCGAATCTCAGGAGCGTATGGCTTGCGTAGTTGCTGCAAGTGATGTTGATAAATTTATAAAATACGCTAACGAAGAAAACCTTGAGGCAACCGTTGTTGCAGAGGTTACAGACGATATGCGTCTTAAAATGCACTGGAACGGTACAACCATAGTTGATATCAGCAGAGAGTTTTTAAACACCAACGGCGCATCTAAATCTATAGATGTAGTTGTAAAAGCGCCTGAGGGTGAGAAATACTTTAAACCTGCTACACGTAAGGGTGTAGAGGGTATAAAAGAAGTTTTAACAGACTTAAACGGCGCAGGCCAGAAAGGTCTTGTTGAAAGATTTGACTCTACCATCGGTGCATATACAGTTCTTATGCCTTTTGGCGGAGAACGTCAGTTGACAGAGCCTGATGCAATGGTTTCAAAACTTCCCGTACTTAAAGGCGAAACAACCACCTGTTCCGTAATGTCTTACGGATACGACCCGTACCTTTCATCATGGAGTCCGTATCACGGCGCGGTTTATGCAGTTATAGACTCTGTTTCAAAACTCGTTTCTACAGGCGGTGACTATAAAACCGCTTACCTTACATTCCAGGAATACTTTGAACGTCTTGATTCAGATTCTGCTAAATGGGGCAAGCCTTTGTCTGCACTCCTTGGTGCGTTTGACGCTCAGGAAAAACTTGGTCTTGGCTCTATCGGC
>JAZSBW010000213.1:0-2366 GCA_045602585.1 Clostridia bacterium | reverse complement strand
CTGAAAAAGTAAGCGAAGAACTTGAAAAACAGATTCCTATGCTGGAACGCAGTGAAATTGCCAGAATCTCTATAGATAATAATGGAAAAATTATAGTTGTAAAAGATTTACAGACAGCAATTGAAATTTCAAACGAAATTGCTCCTGAACACTTAGAAATTTGTGTTGACAATCCGTTTGATTATTTAGACCAAATCAAGCATGCAGGCAGCATTTTTATGGGCAGAAACTGCCCCGAGGCGCTTGGTGATTATATGGCTGGTCCCAACCACACATTACCTACAAGCGGTACTGCAAGATTTTCAAGTCCGCTATCTGTAGACGATTTTGTTAAAAAAAGTCAGTATACATACTATACCAAAGATGCACTTAAAAATATTGCTTATGATGTAGAATATTTTGCAACTAAAGAAGGTCTTACAGCACATGCAAAAAGCGCTGTGATAAGACTTGAGGAGTGAAAAAATGAGCAGATTTTTTTCGAAAAAGCACAACAATCTTATTGCATACACACCGGGCGAACAACCAAAGGTAGATAATCTGATTAAATTAAATACAAATGAATCTCCATTTCCGCCTTCTCAAAAAGCGATAGAAATGGCAATGCAGGCAGCAAAAAAATTGAATTTGTACTCTGACCCAACAGCATATGAATTACATAAAATATTGGCAGAAACTTTAAATGTAAAGCCAACTCAGGTTCTTGCCACCAATGGTTCTGACGAAATTTTAAATTTTGCTTTTATGGCATTTTGTGATGAGAATTCTCCCGTTGTTTTTCCTGATATCACATATGGGTTTTACCCTGTTTTTGCTGAACTTAACGGCGTACCACACAAACAAATCCCATTGAATGACGATTTTACAATAAACGTAGAAGATTATATCGGTATAAACAAAAATATTTTTATTGCCAATCCCAATGCGCCTACAGGAATTGCATTGTCACTTTTTGATATTGAAAGAATCGTTTCTTCAAATCCCGATAATTTAGTTGTTATTGATGAGGCATATGTTGATTTTGGCGCAGAAAGTGCTATGGGTTTGATTAATAAACACGATAATCTTCTGGTTACACAAACATTTTCAAAATCACGTTCATTTGCCGGTGCAAGATTAGGTTTTGGTATTGCTTGTGAGGAACTTATCAATGATTTGAATACAATTAAATACAGTACAAATCCATACAATATAAATTCAATGACGATGGCTGCAGGTATAGGAATACTTTGTGATGAAGAATACACTCAAAAGAACTGTGAAGAAATAATTCGCACACGTGAGTATACATCTGAAAAACTTAAGATGTTAGGCTTTGATTGTACTGACTCAAAAGCAAATTTTATTTTTGCTAAACACAAAAATATTTCAGGACAAGAAATATATCAAAAACTTCGTGATAACAATATTTTAGTAAGACACTTTGACAAATCACGAATAAAAGATTATAATCGTATTACTGTAGGTAGCAGAGAACAAATGGAAAGTATGATTTCTGTGCTCCAAAATATTTTATAAAGGAATGAAAGAAATGAGAACTGCCGAAATCACAAGAAATACACTTGAGACTCAAATAAACCTAAAAATAAATCTTGATTCAAAAGTTGATTCAAGCATTAATACAGGCTGTGCTTTTTTAAATCATATGCTTACTCTTTTTTCGAAGCACTCCGGAATAGGTATTAATGTTGAGTGCATCGGTGATATTGATGTTGATTATCACCATACTGTTGAAGATATTGGCATATGTTTAGGTACTGCATTAAAAAATGCTTTGGGCGATAAAAAAGGAATCGTGCGTTATGGCAATTTTATATTACCAATGGATGAGGCATTGATTTTAAGCGCAATTGATTTATCTGGCAGAGGAATACTTTCATATGATTTAGATGTCCCAACAGAGAAGGTTGGAGATTTTGATACTGAATTGGTAGAGGAGTTCTTCTATGGGTTTGTAAGAAATTGCGAATGTGCTCTTCATATAAAGAAGTTAAACGGAACAAATTCACACCATATCATTGAAGGTGCGTTTAAATCTGTTGCAAAATCCATCAAACAGGCAATTTCTATTGATTTAGAAAATGCAAATGAAATTCCATCTACGAAAGGGGTACTGTAATGGTAGCCATTATCGAATACGGAGTCGGCAATTTGTTTTCTTTAAAAAGTTCTTTAGATAAAATTGGTGTTGATTCTGTTGTTACAAATGATAAAAATTTAATCCGTTCTGCTGACAGAATTATTTTGCCGGGAGTAGGTGCATTTGGCGATGCAGCCGACAAACTAAAAAAAAGCGGATTATTTGATTTTTATTTAAAAATATTATATAATATTTATAGAAAGTAAGAAAAACACTTTCAAAAACA
>JAZSBW010000212.1:0-3550 GCA_045602585.1 Clostridia bacterium | reverse complement strand
AATAGAATTTTGTGCAACTTATTTTGTGTGTTGTTGACAGTTTTATATAATTATGTTATCCTTTATTATATCATTGAAGTAAGATAAAAGCAGTTTTGTTATACAGATAAACGGAGTGATACTGTGGAAAAAACAAATGTGATGCGAATTTTGGAACAGAAAAAAATTAAATATGCCGGCTACGATTATTCATCTACCGGTGCTGTCAGCGGTGTTGAAATTGCCTCTGCATTAGGAGAAAATTCAGAGAGAGTATTCAAAACTTTGGTTACAGTAGGAAAGAGCAAGCGTAATTTTGTTTTTATGATTCCTGTTGCGGAAGAATTAGACTTAAAGAAAGCCGCCAAAACGGTAGGGGAGAAATCTATAGAAATGATAAAATCCAAAGAACTTCTCCCTCTTACCGGATATATTCACGGCGGTTGTTCGCCAATCGGTATGAAAAAGTTTTTTGAAACTACCATTCATCATACCGCAAAAGATTTTGACACGATATTTTTCAGCGCTGGTAAGATAGGTTATCAGGTAGAGGTTTCTTTGGCTGATCTACAAAAAGTTATAAGAGTTTCGTGTGCTGATTTAATAGTTGATAATTGTATATAAAGAATTTATTAAAAAAATTAGAAAAAATTGAAAAAAAGACTTGCTTTTTGTTTTAAGCCGTGCTATAATATCAAAGGTATCGGGGTGTGGCGCAGTTGGTAGCGCACTAGACTGGGGGTCTAGGGGCCGCAAGTTCAAGTCTTGTCACTCCGACTTAAATCCTCGTTCTGCTGAACGAGGATTTTTTATTGTATAAGTAGGTGAGTATATGAGAGCAATATTACAAAGAGTTACATACGCATCGGTTTGTGTAGAAGGCGAAATTGTTGGAAAAATAGGCAAAGGATTATTGATTTTGCTTGGAGTATGCGATGATGATACAGAAAATGATTTAACATATATGGCAGATAAAATAGCCGGACTTCGTATATTTGAAGATGCTGATGAAAAAATGAATTTAAGTGTAGAGGATATCGGCGGAGATATACTTGTTGTTTCACAGTTTACTTTGTTTGGCGATTGCCGAAAGGGAAAACGCCCAAGTTTTTCTTCTGCCGGCAGACCTGATTACGCTAATGAAATGTATGAAAAATTTATTGCGTATTTAGAAAATAAAGGTTTTAATGTAGCTCATGGTATATTTGGCGCTGATATGAAAGTAGAACTTTTAAACGATGGCCCCGTCACCCTGATGCTTGACAGTAAGAAATTATTTTAATAATTTGAAAAAAGTGGTTGACAAGGTAAAATCAATGTGATATAATATGCAAGTAAATTAAGTAGAAGTCCGCTTCTCACCTTACGGTTTAAAGGTATCGGTAAGGTTAATACTTATTGTATAGTGATAAGTGGGCGGAGTATATTCGCTCATTTTTTTATGCGGACAAAATTTTAGGAGGTGCTTTATTATCAGTAACAAGGAATTGGCTCTTAACGAGCAAATCAGGGCAAAGGAAGTCAGATTGGTTGATACCGACGGTTCACAACTCGGTATAGTGTCTATTGCAGACGCGCTTTCAAAGGCTGCCGATGCCGGAGTTGATTTAGTTGAAATTGCGCCTCAGGCCCAGCCGCCTGTGTGCAAAATTATGGACTATGGCAAGTACAAGTTTGAACTTGCTAAACGCGACAAAGAAGCAAAGAAAAATCAGAAAGTTGTAAGCATCAAGGAAATTAGAGTTTCTCCGTCGATTGACGTGCATGATTTTGAAACAAAAGTCAACCATATTAAAAAATTCCTTAAATCCGGTGATAAAGTAAAGATTACCGTCAGATTCAGAGGACGTGAGATGCATCACACATCTTTGGGTAAGGATTTGCTTGATAAATTTTCTGAGGCTATTGCCGAAAACGGAAATGTTGAAAAAAATCCGAAACTCGAAGGCAGGAATATGTTTATGGTAGTTTCACCTAAATAAATTATATTACTTAAAAATAAAAACTGGAAGGGGAAAACAAAATGCCTAAATTAAAAGCACACAAAGCAAGTGCAAAAAGATTTAAAGTAACCAAAAACGGTAAAGTTAAGCGTGCACAGGCTTACAGAAGCCACATTCTTAACAAGAAATCCACAAAAAGAAAAAGAGGTTTAAGAAAAACCGCTTATGCTTCACCTGCAAACGAGGCTACAATCAAGAGAATGATTTTGAAATAAGGAACAGGAGGGTTAATATACTATGGCAAGAGTAAAAGGCGCATTGGCCACAAGAAAAAGACGTAAAAGAGTTTTAAAACTCGCTAAAGGATATAGAGGTGCTAAGAGCAAACAGTTCAGAACTGCTAAACAGGCCGTTATGAAGTCTTTAGTTTATGCTTATATCGGCAGAAAACAGAGAAAGAGAGATTTCAGAAGACTGTGGATTACCAGAATCAGCGCTGCTGCAAAAATGAATGGTATCAACTACTCACAGTTTATGAACGGTCTTAAAAAAGCAGGTATCAATATGAACCGCAAAATGCTTTCTGAGATTGCTATTGCTGTCCCTGCTGCTTTCACAGCATTGGTTGAAAAAGCAAAGGCTGCACTTTAATTAATAAGTTATGCTTACAAAAGCACTGTATTTTTTCGGAAATATGGTGCTTTTTTCAAATTAATACTTTATTTTTTCTGTTATTGATGATATAATCATTTTAGTTGAATCACAATGAATTTGACAGAAGGTGATTATTTATGCTTTCTTTGAAAATATTGAGTTTTTCAATATGGTTGATGACATTTTCTGTAGGATATTTATTAGCAGAACTCCTTCGTAAAAAATTCGGTAATATTAATGACAAAAATTTTCTTAAAGTTGCAAGGATAATCCTGCTTGTTGTTGGTGCTGTTTTGTTCATTTGGCTGTTGCTTAAGAAGGAATTGTTTCATTGGAATTATGATATTTCAACCGGTGAGCCTGTAGACTATTACAATACATATAGAAGATGTATTATTAATACAATTATTGCATTGATGAGTAATCTAATTGTTTGTGTTGTGTATATTAAAAATAAGAAGTAGAGTAGTTTTTATTCCTGACTTGACACGAGTAAGAAAGAGAGTATTTCAAGCATTTTCAAACGGATTCAAGGAGATATAATTAATAAGTATATTAGGAGAGGAGTAAGTGAATATGAAATTAATATTTATAGGAGCAGCTCATGAGGTTACAGGCTCTTGCACATTGCTTGAGGCTTGCGGAAAGCATATACTTATTGACTGTGGTATGGAGCAAGGTGGAGATACATATGAAAACTGTGAGTTGCCTATTGCTCCGTCAGAAATAGATGCGATATGTCTTACTCATGCACATATAGACCATTCCGGAATGATTCCGGCAATGGTTGCAAATGGATACGCAGGACCAGTGTATTGTACAGAAGCAACGCACAGACTTTGTAATATTATGCTTCAGGATTCTGCACACATTCAGGAGCAGGAAGCAGAGTGGCAAAACAGAAAGGCAGAACGTTCCGGATATCAGCAGTATGTACCTGTGTATACTGTTGCAGATGCATTGGAATCCCTGAA
>JAZSBW010000211.1:0-2146 GCA_045602585.1 Clostridia bacterium | reverse complement strand
TTTTGAATTTGTTGACTTATAAAAGTTGAATGTGGTAAAATTAATAAATGTGAAGTAAATTTAAAATAATACAGAGGAAAATAAAATGATAAACTTTAAACCTGTTATGATTGATGATAAACCGATTTATGAAAAATACCTTAAAGACGGAAAAGAACGCGGCTGTGAATTTTCGTTTACCAATTTATATCTTTGGGGAAGACAAAATGCTGCTGTAATTCATGACCATCTTGTGATTTTTTCTCAGTTTAACAGGCGAACTGTATATCCTTTCCCCGTAGGGACAGGTGATAAAAAGGCGGTGCTTGATGATATTATAAGTGATGCCAGAGAGCGAGGAATACCTTGCAGAATTACAGGAATACGCCCAGAGCAGAGAGAAATTATAGAAAATCTGTATCCGAATAAATTCAGATTTCATGGTGATATCGGCAGTTTTGATTATGTGTATGATATATGCAACCTTGCTGAATTAAAGGGCAGAAAATATCAAAGCAAGCGTAATTATTGCAACCGCTTCTATTTAACATATCCCGATTATAGCACGCAACCGTTGACAGATGATAATATTCATCTTGCAAAAGAACTGGCGGATAAATGGTATGCTGATAAACTTGCCGAAAATCCGGACGCAGATTATCATATGGAGCGCAAAGCACTTGAAAAGGCGTTAAGAGATTACAAGAAACTTGGTATGGACGGAATGGTGCTTTTAATCGGTAACGATGCAGTGGCATTTACAATGGGCAATGTTATGTCCGATACAACATTTGACGTTAATTTTGAAAAGGCACTTTCTGATGTTCAAGGAGCGTATGCAGTTATAAATCGGGAGTTTGCTAATTATATACACAATAAATATCCATATATACTTTATCTTGACAGAGAGGAAGATATGGGACTTGAGGGCTTGAGAAAAGCAAAGGAAAGTTACTATCCGCACCATATGATTGATAAATGCTGGGCTTGTTTGCTTGAGGAAGAATATGAATATTGATAAACCTTTAAATAAAGATATTCCACAGTTGAAAGAATTGTGGAAAGAATCATTTAACGATACAGATGATGCTATAGACACTTTTTTTGAAAATGCTTTCAGTATGGATAGATGTATGTGCGTTTTTGATAACGGAATTATAGCGGCATCTCTTTATTGGTTCAATTGTACTTTGTACGACAAGCGTATTGCATATATTTACGCAGTATCTACTGCAAAACAACATCGTGGTAAGGGCTTTTGCCGTAAACTTATGGAGCATACGCATCTGCATTTGTCATCTTTGGGATATTCGGGCTCTATACTTGTTCCTGCAAGCGAAAGTCTTTTTGGATTTTATGAAAAAATAGGGTATACCTCGTGTACAACTATCGGCTGTATTGAGTGCAAATCAAATTTTGAAAGCGTGGAAGTGCGTGAGATTGATTCAGAAGAATATGCAGGTTTAAGACGAAAATTTTTGCCTGACGGGGGTGTGGTTCAGGAGGGCGAAAATCTTAGGTTCCTTTCTGCCTATATGCGTTTTTATGCAGGAGAAGATTTTTTGCTTACTGCAAAAAAAGAAGGGAATGTACTTAATGGGGCAGAACTTCTCGGTAATACTTCACGTGTATCTCAAATAGTAGGTGCACTTGGGTGTGAAATGGGTAAATTCCGTATTGCAGGTGATGATTGCCCGTTTTCGATGTATATGCAATTTAATAAAAATAATAAAAAATATCCTTCTTATTTCGGTTTGGCATTTGATTAGTAAAAAAATATTGACAATCCTTATAATTTGAATTATAATATTCTTGCATGGAGATTAAGAGTGCACTTATTTTTAAAGGAGTAAGTGCGCTTTTTTATGTAAAAAAATATTTTGGAGGTAATAAAGATGGCAAAAACTAATATTGTAGATTGGAATACAATTACAAATTTTGTAATTGACGCTTTCGTGGGTTACGGAATCCCCAGAGAAGATGCGGAGATTTGTGCCGATGTTTTATTGGAGTCTGATAAAAGAGGTATAGAATCTCATGGTGTAAACCGTTTTAAACCAATCTATCTTGACAGAATCAGAGATGGAATACAAAACCCCATTACTAATTTTGAAATTATTAAGGAAACTCCTACAACTGCTGTTGTTGACGGTCACGACGGTATGGG
>JAZSBW010000210.1:0-10304 GCA_045602585.1 Clostridia bacterium | reverse complement strand
ACACCTGTACCCAAGGTAATTGCCACAAAATTTTCCACATCTTCTTCTAATGCAAAAAACTCACCAAGCGCAGCGCAGTTGGCATCGTTTCCTAAATATACGGGCAATCCTGTACGCTCTGAAATATCGGGACCTAACGGCATATACGGAACATCTAAATTATTTGAATATGTTACTATACCTTTTTTATCGTCAACAGAGCCCGGACAGCCTATACCGATAGATTTGATATCGCTCATTTTGCAGCCGCCGTCAGAGGCAACCTTTTCGGCAATACCAGTTATGCCATTTAGCATATTTTCATACGTGCCTTTCGGTGTAGGAATACTGTCTTTTACAACGATATTATACTTTTCGTCTACAAGACCTGCTTTTATGCCTGTTCCGCCTATATCTATACCAATATACATTATAATTTCTCCTTACTGTTATATGAATTTTTTGCCGCTTGAACGGTTATTCAAATATTTTTTAAGTCTTGACCAGTTTAAATTTACAATCAATTCTTCGGGGAAGCCGATTTCTTCAAGCATTTCAATTACTTTTGTAAAATTTCCTATATGATAACAAAAGTGCGCATCTGAATCTACTGATATATAAACACCTTTTTTTGCACATTCAAGCGCAATTTCTCTACATACAGGAATATTATCTCCCCTTATATTAAATGTATTTTCATTTATTTCTATAACTTTATTATATGATTTTGCAGCATCTATAACTGCAGGTATGTCAAAATCAAATATTGGTGAACCGCAATGACCAATCATATCTATCTGCGGATTTGAAAGATGCTTTATGTAGCATTGCGTACGCTGAATTTTAGTTCCTATCTCCTCACACGCAGGTTTATGAAAACTCAATATAACCCAATCCAGCAAAGACATATATTCGCTGTTTAAATCGAGTGTGCCGTCAACATGCTTTATATCAACCTCTGCACCGCGAAGAATTTTGACCCCTTCGATTTCTCTCGGAAGTACCGTTTGATTTATAAAATGCCATCGGTGAGCACCATCTGGCATACCGGGAGCGTGATCAGTTATGGCAATAGCCTCTATGCCTGTTTTATTCGCATAAACGGCATTTTCCAGAACAGTTGAATATGCGTGGGTAGTTGCAACGGTATGTGTGTGTAAATCTGTTAAAATCTTCAATGCGTTATTCCCTCTCACTCAGCCTGATTTTTTTCAAGTTGTTCCTGCATTTCGCTCATAAGCCTGTTATTAAGTGCCTCAGCGGCATTATAACCCATACGGTGCTGACGGTTGTTCATAGCGGCAACCTCGACAATAACAGCCAGATTTCTTCCGGGTTTCACAGGAATAGTAAGTGCCGGAACAGATAAATCGAGAATGGTTTCATACTCTGTAGACATTCCAAGACGGTCATAAACCTTTCCTGACACCCAAGGCTCAAGTTTTATAACAAGATCTATCTTTTCGCTGTCTTTAACGGAACCCATACCGAATATATGCTTAACATCTATTATACCAATACCGCGCAATTCTATAAAATGACGGATAATCTCAGGTGATGAACCTACAAGAGATTTATCGGAAACTCTTTTTATTTCAACGGCGTCATCAGCCACAAGTCTGTGACCACGCTTAACAAGTTCAATAGCAGCCTCGCTTTTACCTACACCGCTGTCACCCAAAAGCAATACACCCTCACCGTAAACCTCAACCAAAACACCGTGCATAGTAACCTCGGGTGCAAGTTGAATATTTAAAAACGCAATAAGTGCACTCATAAATCTTGATGTTGCAACTTCGGTTAAAAACAGAGGAACACTGTATTTCGCTGCTAATTCAACCATTTCGGTTGGTGCATCCATTCCTCTGGTAAGTATTATACACGGAATATCCGTCTGAAAAAGTTTTTCCAAAGATTTGGTGCGTTCTTCGCTTGTCATTTTAGAAAGATACGACGTTTCTACTCTGCCCACTATCTGTATGCGGGTAGCATCAAAATAATCAAAATATCCCGCTATTTGCAAACTCGGTCTGTTTACCTCGTTATTTATAACCTTTCTGCAGGAAACATCAAACTCTTCGTTAATCCATTTAAGGTTGAACTCTTTGATGAGTGCTTGAAGAGTTACGCCTTTGCCATTCGTCAATGAAAACACCGCCTTTAAATAGTATATTTCTAAATATGGACATACATTAGTATTATAAACCATTTTTAAATAAAAAGGAATAGTTTTTTGAAAATTTGTAGCAAAAATTGTTTTTGTCCTACAAAAAATATAGTTTTTCAATCTTTGTGTTAAAAATAGTTGCAAAATTGTGTTAATTTTGGTTGCGTTCTATTGACTTTTTGATTGACAACCGTTATAATTATTGTATAATGTAGAAATTTTTGTTTGAGGAGGGATAGTAATGAGAGCAATCGTTAACGGAAAAATCATTTTAAAAGACAGAATTACCGAAAATCGAGTACTTTTGTTTTCAGACTTAATCGAAGGCATTGTAGATGCAGACAACATTCCCGAAGGTTGCGAAATTATCGACGCCAACGGAGGATATGTTTCACCGGGGCTTATTGATTTGCATATTCACGGATATCTTGGTAAAGATGTCTGTGACGGTGAGGAAGAAAGCATAAGAACTATTTCCAAAGGACTGCTCGCCAACGGTGTAACGGCATATCAGCCTACCACAATGACAGAAGATATGAAAGTTATCAGAAAAGCATTGGAGGTTTGCCGTGACCTTAAAGAAGAAAGCAAAGACTGGGACGGCAGCATAATTCTTGGCTGCCACGCTGAAGGACCTTTTATAAGCGAATCAAAAAAAGGTGCTCAGGATCCCAAATACATATTAAAACCCAATGCAGCATTTGTTAAAGAGTATGCTGATATAATTAACCTCATAACACTTGCTCCTGAAACAGACACAGAAGACTTTGCCGCAATCAGAGAAATTTGCAGAGATACAGATGTGGTTGTTTCAATGGGACATACTTCTGCTGATTATGAAACCGCTATGGCAAGCACCGAGGTGGGAGTATCACACGTTACTCACCTTTTCAATGCGATGACCCCATTGGCACATCGTGCACCGGGAGTTGTAACTGCAGCGTTCAATTCCGACGTAAGTTGTGAAGTTATTGTTGATACATTCCACGTGTCACCTGTATTTTACGATTTATTATGGAAAATCAAAGGCAGAAAACTCTGCTTTATCACAGACTGTCTGCCTGCCGGTGGACTTCCTGAAGGTGAGTACACACTCGGCGGTCAGAAAATTATCTATCGCGGTATTGTTTGCCGCCTTGAAGACGGCACAGTTGCAGGAAGCGTACTCCATCTTAACAAAGGTGTATGGAACGTATACACAAATTCAAGTATTCCGCTTTGGGAGTGCGTAAATGGCGCATCATTAAACCCTGCCACAACTTTAGGCATTGAAAAGAGCAAAGGCTCTATTGAAGTTGGCAAGGATGCCGACATTATTATTACAGACAGCGAATTCAATGTTGAAAAAACTATTATAGGAGGAAAGATTAAATATGAATCTTAAAGTTAATGCAAAACTGGATCCCAAGTTCCAGCCACTTTCACTCGTTTGCCGCTATATGCGCGAAGAAACAAAAGATAACGGTCAGGACATTGTTATCGGTATTGAAAGAAACAAAGGCTACACGAGTACTTACAAAACACGCATTTTTGCGGACGGCACAGGTCACGATGAAGAAAACTTCAAATTTATCGAAAGAATGGTTAAATCTTTGCTTTGGGTTGCAGGCGGTTACAAAGTAATCATTGCCGGCAGCGAAGTTGTAGGTAACAAAATTAAAGACGCTTATACATACGGCGGTCTGCGTGACTTTGATGTTAACTTCATGGAACGTGTTTACGAACAGAAGTTTGAAGTTATAGTATGCTCACTTGCTGATGCTCCCGAAGATAAATCTGCAGCAGCACCTATAGGCAGACACTTAGACGGTTGTCGTATTGGTTTTGATGCAGGCGGCTCTGACCGTAAAGTAAGCGCTGTTGTAAACGGCGAAAGCGTATACTCTGAAGAAGTTGTATGGTTCCCCAAAATCAACTCTGACCCCGACTACCACTATCAGGGCATTTTAGAGGCCATGAAAACCGCTGCTTCACATATGCCCCGTGTTGACGCTATAGGTGTTTCAAGTGCCGGTGTTTATGTTGACAACCGTATAATGGTTGCATCACTTTTCTTAAAAGTAAGTGACGAAGAATTTGATAAAAAAGTTAAAAATATGTATCTTGATGTTGCTAAAGAAATTGGTGCTAATATCCCGATTGAAGTTGCAAACGACGGTGACGTTACTGCTTTAGCCGGCGCTATGGACTTAAACGACAATTCCGTTTTAGGCGTGGCAATGGGTACATCTGAGGCAGGCGGTTATGTTGACCCCGACGGAAACATCACAGGCTGGTTGAATGAACTTGCTTTCGTTCCTGTTGATTTCTGCGAAGAAGCAATGGTTGACGAATGGTCAGGCGACTATGGCTGCGGTGTTAAATATTTCTCTCAAGACGGTGTTATTAAACTTGCTCCTTATGCAGGTATTGAACTTGACGAAAATCTTTCACCCGCTGAAAAACTTAAAGTTGTTCAAGGACTTATGGAAAAAGGCGACGAACGTGCCGCTGCTATTTATGACACAATCGGTGCATATTTCGGCTACGCAATTGCTTTTTATACAGAGTTCTACGATATTAAACACGTACTTATCATGGGTCGTGTAACATCTGGTGAAGGAGGAGTTATACTCTTAAACCGCGCTCAGGAAGTTCTTGACAAAGAATTCCCCGAACTTGCTGAGAAAATTCAACTTCATATTCCTGATGAAAGTTCACGCAGAGTTGGTCAGTCAGTTGCTGCAGCAAGCCTGCCCAAACTCAACTAATCATTTTTGGATTTAAAAGAGGCAATTAAAAAATTGCCTCTTTTTTGCGGTTGACATAAACGCATAAATAATATATAATATTTAGAGCAATATATATGCATAATATTTTTTACTGGGAGGATATTTTAATGTTAGTTTCTGCAAAAGAAATGCTTACCAAAGCGAGAGCCGGCGGATATGCTGTAGGTCAGTTCAACATCAATAATTTAGAATGGACAAAGGCTGTTCTGCTCACTGCTCAGGAGTGTAATTCACCCGTTATTTTAGGTGTATCTGAGGGAGCAGGTAAATATATGTGCGGCTACAAAACTGTAGTTGGTATGGTTAACGGTATGATAGACGAACTGGGTATTACCGTTCCTGTTGCGCTTCACCTTGACCACGGCAGTTATGAGGGCGCTTACAAAGTAATCGAAGCAGGTTTTTCATCTGTTATGTTTGATGGTTCTCACTACGCTATAGAAGAAAATATTGAAAAAACCAAAGAAATTATTGCTGCAGCACGTGCAAAAGGTATGAGCATCGAGGCTGAAGTTGGCGCTATAGGCGGCGAAGAAGACGGTGTTGTAGGTAATGGCGAAGTTGCTGACCCCGCAGAATGTAAAATGATTGCAGACCTTGGTGTTGATATGGTGGCTGCAGGTATCGGTAACATTCACGGTAAATACCCCGAAAACTGGGCAGGTCTTAACTTTGATGTTCTTGCAAAAGTTCAGGAAGTTACAAACGGTATGCCGTTAGTTCTGCACGGAGGTACAGGTATTCCTGAAGATATGATTAAAAAAGCAATCTCTTTAGGCGTTTCGAAAATTAATGTAAATACAGAATGTCAGTTGTCTTTTGCAGCAGCTGTAAGAGAATACATTGAAGCAGGCAAAGACCAACAGGGCAAAGGTTTCGACCCCAGAAAACTCCTCGCTCCCGGTTTTGAAGCCATTAAAGCAACAGTTAAAGAAAAAATGGAACTTTTCGGTTCTGTTGGCAAGGCATAATAAATTTATTTTAAAGTTACATGCTATTTGACATATGAACTACATCAGTCTATAAAGATGGTACAAAAAGAACCCCTATGGTATTTTCTATTACCATAGGGGCTTTTTATATTGGTTCTTCTAAAATCCGTCTTGTGTGTTTTTTAATAAGAAAATATATATTTAATTTAAAACTCTGTTTAAAAATTGCTTTGTGCGTTCGTTCTTAGGATTGGAGAGCACCTCTTCGGGTGTTCCTTCCTCCACTATAACTCCGTTATCCATAAAGATTACTCTTGATGCAACCTCACGTGCAAAGCCGATTTCGTGTGTTACTACTATCATAGTATTTTTTTCAGCGGCAAGTTTCCGCATAACTGCAAGTACCTCGCCGGTAAGTGCGGGGTCAAGTGCGCTTGTGGGTTCGTCAAAAAGGAGTATTTCGGGCTCCATAGCAAGCGCACGTGCAATTGCCACCCTCTGCTGCTGCCCGCCAGAAAGTTGGCACGGGTATGCATTTTCTTTATCGGAAAGACCAACATCGCCTAAAAGTTTGCGTGCATGGACAACGGCATCTTCTTTTTTCTCTTTTTTAACAACAAGCGGTGCTTCAATGATATTTTCTATAACAGATTTTTGAGGGAAAAGATTAAAATTCTGAAATACCATTCCCATCTTTTTAAAAATTCTGCGCAAAGTCTTATCATTAGCATAAACACCATCTTCAGCAATAGTTTCGCCGTCAAATGTTATGGTGCCGTTATCTATCTGCTCAAGTTTATTAAGGCATCTTAAAAATGTACTTTTGCCCGAACCGGAGGGACCGATAATAGCGATAACTTCGCCACGTTCAACCTCAACATCAATACCGCGCAAAACCTCTAACTTGCCAAAACTTTTATAAATATTTTTAGCTTCTAATATAGCCATAATCAACCTCTGTAATAATCAAATTTTTTCTCAATATATCCGAACAGCACAGTAAGTATTCCGCAGAATAAAAGGTAAAATGCGCCCGAATAGAACACGGGCCAGATGATTGCCTTGGTAGCAACAAAATTCTGCGCTGTCTGGGTGATTTCAACAACCATTATAATTCTTGCAAGCGAGGTATCTTTAACGAGGGTTATAATCTCATTACTCATAGGTGCAACTATTCTCTTAACAACCTGCATAAATACGATTCTGAAAAACACCTGAATTTTGCTCATACCAAGGGCATACCCTGCCTCATACTGACCTTTGGATATAGACTCTATTCCGCCTCTGTAAATTTCTGAAAAATACGCTGCATAGTTGATAACAAATGCAATAAGAGCGGCATTGATTCTGGAAAGACCGCTATAGCCGAAAATAAGACCGGGCCCGTACATAAACAAAATCAACTGAAGCATAAGCGGTGTGCCGCGTATAATCCACACAAACACACGGGTTATAAAACTAAGCGGTTTAAATTTACACATAGACCCCATTGCTATTACCATACCAAGTGGCATAGCAAACAGCAATGTTATAAAGAAAATTTTGATATTTACGCTGAAAGCCTCCAGCAGTTTAGTAGTAACTGTTAAAAACATCGTTATCTCCAATAAAACTTATGTATTCTGTAACGCTGTAAAAGAACCAGCCCCAAAGGGTTGGTTCTTTTAATCAGCGTAAATTATTATACTGAATTATTAATTATTTGCCTACCATTGCATTTGCCAATGTGTAGTCTAAAACTGCAGCGTCGGCAGTATTTGACTTAACTTCAAGCAATGCGTCTGTCTGTTTGGTTACTGCTGTGTATGTTGCTTTCGAAAGGTTTTCATCATCAGCAATAGCGGTTTCGCCTGCTGATGCAACTTCTGCCACCAAACGTGCGTTTGCAAGTGAAGCAGTATCAGTATATTTAGCAGCGTCTGCTTTTCTGATAACTACAACCTGTTTGTTAAGAATGTAGGGAACTGAGAAGTCAAGGTTTTCTTCTCTTTCCTCTGTCATTGTAAAGCCGTTCCAGATGCAGTCGATAGTTTTTGCTTCGAGTTCAATTTCTTTTGTATCCCAGTTGATTTCTACAAAATCGGGCTCAACGCCGAGTTTAGCACAAACTGCTTCAGCAAACTCTGTGTCAAAACCTACAAAGTTGCCTGCATCGTCAGTATAGTTCATAGGAGCGTATACTGTATAACCGATTGTCATTTTACCTTTTTCTTTTATGTACTCAAGGTCAGATTCGCCTTCTGCACGTGATTCAACTTCTTCAGGCTCAACAAGGTTGTCTGCCAAATCGTATTTAGCAGCGATTTCTTTTAAAGTACCATCGTTGTAGAGTTCTTTGATAATTTTGTTGACTTCGTCAACAACATCGCTGCCTGTACGGAAGCCAATGCCGTATTCCTCTACAGCAAGGTCAAGACCTTCGATTGTCATAAGGTCTTCATAACTTGTACCTGCTTTTTCAGTATCTGCGCATGCAGCAAATGCAAATACCATGCATACAGCCATAAGCAAAGCAATAATCTTTTTCATAATAATTCTCTCCATTTCAATTATGTAATTATTAAACGCCTTAATCAAGGCACGTGTTCATTATACGACAAAACTTTATCAAAGTAAAGTGCTAAATTGATAAAATCATTATTTTTGTGATATTTTCACATCATTCACATTGATTTTCGCAAGTGTATTGTTGATTTTTAACTTTTTTGGAGCATACAGTAAGCATAACCATAGCCAAAACAATAGTAATCAGCGCTACAATCTGCGAAATACGGACAGGACCCAAGTAAAGACTGTCCAAACGCAAGCCCTCTATCCATAGTCTGCCTATTCCGTAAGAGAGAAGATATGTCCAGAATACCTGACCGTCAAATTTTTTCTTGTTGATAATATTTATAAGCAAAACAACAACACCGACATTCCAGAGAGATTCATATAAAAATGTGGGGTGTACCTCTGCCCATGTTGATAAAGTTGCATCTGTGTAAAGTTTCATACGCCACGGAACAAGACTGCTTGCAGGTGCGCCGAATGCCTCCCGATTAACAAAATTACCCCATCTGCCTATCGCCTGACCTATAGCAAGACCTATACAGCCGACATCTATACACCTTAACGGATTGATTTTTTTAACCTTACAATAAATAAGTACTGCGGCAACCGCACCTATAACTGCTCCGTATATAGCGATGCCGCCCTCCCAGATTTTGAATACATCTGCAAATCTGTTTTTGTAACTGTCCCACTTGAAAATAACGTAGTATACTCTTGCACATATAACTGCTGCGGGCACACCGAATATAACCATATCAAAAATAGTATCTTCGCTTACACCGTGTTTTTTGCCGATTCGCAAACAAACCAAAACAGCAACTATAAGTCCAATCGCTATAATTATGCCATACCAATGAATATTAGTCCCGAAAAAAGTTTTATCGGGATTAAATATTAAATTCAGTGAGGGAAATTCTATCGGTCCGTCAAAGATACGTTTTCCGAGATTAGATGATGCGCTTATATCACCCATTCATATCCCTCCTTATGACACAATTGACACAGCCATATTTTCTTTTGTAAAGACATCATTAAGACGTTTTGTTACATAATCAATATCAACTGTTTCAAATACATTGTGGAAATTAAAAATATTAATGCCATTTAGAATATTGCGAACAACCATAGTGCCGATGCTTTCAACATCATTAAATCCTCGTGCAAAGCCGCCTAAAACTGCTTTGCGTACACGGTTGAAATCGTCTTCGTTAATGCCGTCTGATTTAAGTTTTTCAATTATCTGCTCTATGCGTTTGCAAACTTCCTCGGGATTTTCACTCTCTCCGCCAAACACTACACACGCAAACTGTGGTTCGCACATTATATCTGTAGCAAAATTAGCATTTATAAGACCTTCTTCATACATATCGTTATAAAGATCGCTGCTTCTTCCGGCAATCAGTTTTACAAGTATCTTCATAGCGATTTCATTTTTTAAAAGTTCATCGCCACATGCTAAGTCGTTTATCTTATAACCGAGATTGAAAAGTGGTATAGCAACATCAAGTTTGGAACGTATTTCTCCCTCATATGCACCTGCAGGCTCATCAGGGTAAATAGAAACCGCTGCCTCGCCCGTTCCATCTTTGGTAATTACCTCGTCCACGATTTTTGCAATGTCTTCAGGATTTACATCACCAACCACACAAACTGCCATATTGGACGGATCGTAAAAAGTATTGTAGCATTTATATAATATATCTTTGTCTATTGGTGCTATACTTTCTACTGTTCCTGCAGTGTCAATTTTTATTGGATTTTTATGATACATTGCTTCTAATGCATTTAAATAAACCTTCCATTCAGGATAGTCAGCATACATCATTATTTCTTGTCCAATAATTCCCTTTTCTTTTTCTACATTTTCATCTGTAAAATATGGGTGTTGAACATAATCCATAA
>JAZSBW010000209.1:0-5427 GCA_045602585.1 Clostridia bacterium | reverse complement strand
CAACCCCAACTCAAGCGCAACAGATAAGCATGCTTTATACACTATACTGCCCAAAATAACCATAGTAGTCGTTTTAATAAAAGAAAACTTTTTAAATATGCTCAGTCCAATAATAACCGATGCCAACCCCAGAACCACCATTCCTACTCCCATTTGAGGATCAGCAGAGCCTTTTGATTGTGCAATTACTGAACCAGATAGTGCTGCTAAACCATTTCCTAAAGCAAGACCTAAAATTTTAATTTTTCCCGAATCTACAGCAAGCATCGTTACAAACTTCGAATTATCACCGGTAGCACGAAGCAAAATACCGGATTTCGTTTTTAAATATAAATCCATCATTATCTTTACAACCAACATAATAACGAATGACATGACAAGTATTCTCAAAGAATATCCTCCTACTCTTTCCGGTATTATCGTAGCAGGAAAAGTGTTAAATATTGTAGGTTCTCTGAAAAATGATGCAATAGACATACCGCCTGTTCCCGATGTTACTATTATTAAATTAATTGTTAGCAATGATGTATATGTGAGTATTCCGCATAGTAAATCGCGGATTTTAAATTTAACATGCAATATGCCTGTTACTGCACCTGCAAGCGCACCAAGCAAAAAAGAAATAAGAAGACAAACCCAAGGATTTACGCCAGCCATTATAAGAACACCTGTAGCAATAGCACCTAACGGCATTGTTCCGTCAACTGATAAATCAGGAAAATCAAGTATTGAATAAGTTATATATACACCCATAGCAAGTATGGCATACATAAAGCCTTCTTCTAAAGTTACTTTTAAAACATTTAAAAATATATCCATTAACCAAACCTCTATTACTCAATATTATTAATTTTTATAGCGTTACTGTACGAATCGGGGATTTGAACACCAAATTTTTCAGCAACATCAGTATTTATTACCGGTGTGGTATCTGTAATTGTAGCAACAGGGAGATTAGAGGCATCAGCACCATTTAAAATTTGTGCGGCAAGTTCAGCAGTTTTTTTGCCAAGTTCAACATAATCTATGCTAACAGATGCTAAACACCCTTTTTCGACTTGCTCTATCTCAGAACCATATACAGGAATTTTTGCCGCATTTGCATGTTCGATTAATACAGAAAGATTATTTACTACATTATTATCAGTAAAATTATTTATGCAATCAACCTTAGCGCAAAGCGATGATGCAGCCTGAGGAATATCTGATGCGCCCTGAACGCCTTGAGCAACAATTTCTATTCCTCTCTGACGTGCGACTAATTTTAATACTTCTAACTGTGAAATTGAATTTGCTTCGCTTGTAGTATATAATACACCGATTTTTTTAACATTGCTTTGTAAAGATGTTATAAGTTCTATCTGCGCATCAAGATCTAATATATCACTTGTACCCGTACAGTTAGTTCCTGTAACTTCAAGGTCATCTACAAGCCCTGCAGCAACCGGATCAGACACGGCACAGAAAACCACCGGTATATCTGTGTTGATAGCAGCAGCATATGCAGAAAGTGCTGCCGGAGTTGCTATAGGTATAATCATATCATATTTTTTAGCGACCATATTTTTAGCAATAGAATCGCACATTGCAGAATCGAAATTTCCGTTTTGCAAATCTATTACTACTTTGTCGCCAAAAGTTTCTTTAATAACAGTTTCAACACCTTTATAACAATTATCAAGTGAAGAATGTGAACCAAACTGTATAACCCCTACTGTAATTGCACCGTCCGCAGTTGTATTAACTGCGCTACAACCAGCAAGAGTTAACACAGTTAACATTAACACCAATGCTATTGTAATAATTTTTTTCATTTTTGATTACCTCTCTTTTTTTAAATCTGAGTATAATCGGTTCATTATCAGGAACGCCAAATACTTAAACAATCCTATCGCGAATCGGAATTTAAGTAAATAAAAAACACTCCTATCCCATATTCATATGGGACAAGAGTGTAATATCTCCTGCGTTGCCACCCAAATTCACTTGATTACCAAGTGCACTCACCGACATACCAACATATGTCTGCCACTATAACGGTTGGCCTCCGTCGCCCCTAACCTATCGGCTCAGTTTGCCCTCCCGAGTCCATTCGCTCAAGTTTACATTACCGCAATCCCACCGCCTGCAGCTCTCTTCAATGCATTTACTTAAGTTACTACTCTCGTTCAACGGTTTATAATATTTATAGCATACAAAAAATAATTTGTCAACACTTTTTTTAAAATCTAAAGTCTAGTCTGTTTGAATTTTTTATATCCTCAATATTTTTCTTTGCAATTTCCTTAACCTTTTCGTTAGGAATCTTTTCAATTTCTCTTTCTATCATATTATATCCAACACGTTTTGTTTCCTCTGTAGCGTAATCCTGCATAAATTCTGTGAGAGTCATTAATGCGTTCGGATGACAGCAATTTTGTATCTGTCCGTTTTTACATAACGTCATAAATCTATCCCCTGTTCTGCCCTCTCTGTAGCAAGCGGTGCAGAAAGATGGAATAAATCCCATTTCCATAAGCCAGCGAACAACCTCGTCTAATGTGCGTTGGTCGGACACATCAAACTGTTCTGTATCGTGCGGACGTTCTTCGCTTGTGTAACCGCCAACAGATGTACGTGATGCGCCGCTTATCTGCGAAATGCCGACAGAAAGTGCCTTTGCTCTTACTTGCTCAGATTCGCGAGTGGAGATAATCATGCCAGTATAAGGAACTGCCATACGTATACAAGCAATAATTTTTGTGAAAATCTCATCAGAAATACCATTGTCAAAAGCATCGGGGTCTATATCATCAGCACGTTTAAGTCTTGGAACGCTGATTGTATGAGGTCCGACACCATGAACTGCTTCTAAGTGTTCAGCGTGCATTAAAAGTCCCGCAAATTCATATTTATAAAGCTCCAAACCAAATAAAACTCCAAGACCTACATCATCAATTCCGCCTTCCATAGCACGGTCCATCGCTTCTGTATGGTATGCATAGTCATGTTTTGGTCCGGTTGGATGAAGAATTTCATAACTTTCTTTATGATAAGTTTCCTGAAAAAGTATATATGTGCCTATTCCTGCATCTTTAAGTTTTCTGTAATTTTCAACAGTAGTTGCGGCAATATTTACGTTTACTCTGCGGATATCTCCGTTCTTATGGTGTACACTGTAAATAGTTTTAATACAATCCAGGATATACTCAATTGGATTATTAATAGGGTCTTCACCTGCTTCAATAGCAAGGCGCTTGTGTCCCATATCCTGTAGAGCAACCACCTCGGCACGAACTTCTTCCTGAGTAAGTTTTTTTCTCGGTATAGTTTTATTTTTAAGGTGATACGGGCAATAAAGGCAACCGTTTACGCAATAATTAGAAAGATACAAAGGCGCAAACATCACTATTCTGTTTCCGTAAAAAGCAAGTTTTATTTCTTCAGCAATCTCGTACATTTTTTCAATCTTTTCAGGCATTTCGCACGCAAGAAGCACCGATGCTTCGCGGTGTGTAAGACCTTCGCAACGATAACCCGTATCTGTTTTGCGTGGTCTTGCCTTTTCTAAAATCGAATCTATAAGTTCAATATTATTTTTATTTTCTTCAGCGTATGCCAAAGTGTCAAGTATTTCTTCATGAGAAATAAATTCTTCTGCCTTTAATGATTTGGGATTGTAATTAGACATAGTAAAACTCCTCTCTTGTAAGCCAAAATAATCTTATCACAAAAACAAACTTTATTCAACAGGAAAAATTATAAAACGCCAAAATGTTCAAGCAAAATTTTTATACCAATAGCAATTAATATAATCCCGCCCGCAGTTTCTGCCTTTGTTTTATATCTGATGCCGAACACGTTACCAAACTTAACACCGCCACACGAAATAATAAAGGTTGTTATTCCGATTATCAGTACACCAAGTACTGTATTTACAAAAGCAGCTGAAACAACAATTTTTACAGGAACACACGCAAATGTTATACCAACTGCCAAAGCATCTATGCTCGTTGCAACAGCCATTAAAAACATAGTTTTGATGTCCAAATCAGCACTTTCCTCGTCATCATCGTCAGAAAGCGCCTCTCTTACCATATTTGCACCTATTAAAACGAGCAAAGTAAAAGCAATCCAAGGTGCAATTGCATCTATATAATGTTCAAATTTACAACCAAGTAAATATCCTATAAACGGCATCAAAGCCTGAAAACCACCAAACCACAATCCACATATGCAAGCATTTTTAAAATTGACTTTCTTCATAGCAAGCCCTTTGCATACAGATACAGCAAACGCATCCATTGATAATCCTACGGCAAGTAAAACAAGTTCAAAGAATCCCATGTTATCTCCTTATTGAAGTATAAATTAAACGACTTATATATTAATATAACTGCTTATAAGATTTATGTCGATTTAGTTTACATAAGATTTAACTATATAAAACAACTATTTTGCTCTCATAATCAACATTCTAATAAGTTCTTCTAAAAAGGGGTTGGTTCCTGATAGTAACGAAAGAGTGCTTATTGCACGAGTCGAAAGAAACTCAACGTCTTTTACCGATTGTTCAAGTCCCTTTATTGAAACGTATGTTGATTTTCTGTTCTTATTATCGCTTCCTGTAGGTTTGCCGAGGGTTTCTGTGGTACTTGTTACATCTAATATGTCATCACGAATTTGAAAAGCATAGCCAACATCTGATGCAATCTGTTCAACTTTGTTTTGTTCATCCTCTGTTGCACCTGCAAGTATAGCGCCTATCAGCATAGCACTTTCAATCAATGCACCGCATTTTAATTTATGTATAAATTCAACTGTTTCTATCCCTGCATTTTTTCCTTCGGATTCAATATCTGCTACCTGACCGCCAATCATCCCGTATATTCCTGCCTTTGTTGCAAGAATCTTCATTGCTTTTGCAACATTATTATTTAACTCAATATCAAATGCACTTGAAGCAATTTCAAAAGCATAATTCAGCAATGCATCGCCCGCAAGTATCCCCATTGTTTCGCCATAAACAGCATGCGTGGTTTTTTTGCCTCGTCTATATTCGTCATTATCCATTGCAGGCAAATCATCGTGGACAAGTGAATATGTATGTACAAATTCGAGCGCCGCCATAAATGGCTCAACAACTTTACTATTTCCGCCAAACAAACGATATGTTTCCAACATAAGCATGGGGCGTAATCTTTTTCCACCCGCTAATACGCTGTAATTCATAGCCTCGATAACAGTTTTCTGATAACCTTTTTCTTCAGGTAAGTAATTTTTAAGTATTTTCTCTATTTCGTTGATTTTGAACTGTAATTCTTCTTTAAAATTCATATATATCCCTTCTATCCATAAACATTGCTACAACAATACTAATATATCATGAAAACAGTTAAGTGTAAAGTTATATTTATAAATATTGTAAATCATCACCGAATATAGTAT
>JAZSBW010000208.1:0-2180 GCA_045602585.1 Clostridia bacterium | reverse complement strand
GAAACTTTTTCACCGGTGTTTTATATAGTGTATTTCTTTACCGGTGTTACCGATGTGCTTGACGGATTTTTAGCACGAAAACTAAAAGTTGCCAGTGAATTTGGAGCAAAACTCGATAGCGTTGCAGACGTACTTTTTAATATAACTATGATTATTAAAATTCTTCCCGCTCTGCTTTTGGTTCTGCCTGTGTTTATATGGTACCTTGTAGGTGCTATAGTTTTATTGCGCGTGGCATCGTACATAGTTTCTGCGGTTAAATTCCGTAAGATAGCATCATTGCATACTATAATGAACAAAATAACGGTTTTCCTTGTATTTGTAGTTCCGTTTTTTGTTCATACACAGATTGTAGTGGCGCTGTGCACGTTGATTTGCGCATTAGGAATTCTGGCAACAGTAGAGGACTTGTTCATTCATATCCGAAAAAAAGAATATTCCACAGATGTTAAAACAATAATTTCTTAAATAACAAAACCCGTTTCATAGAAACGGGTTTTTTAGTATGCTCAATTATATATTTTTACGCTTTCACAGTGAACCTTGTCGCCATCTACAGTAAACAGGTGGTACACAGCATTTTCAATTGCGGACAAAGCATTTTCAACTGCGTCAACGCCTGTTACACTAATGTGCTTTATACCTGAATTGTTAATTATTTTACTGCTTCCTGCAGATATTACATACACGTTTGTTTCGCTTAAATTTTTCTCGGCAAAGTCTATCAGCATTTCTTCGTAGTATGTGGTATCATCATATATACTTTCAGGGATTATTATAAAAAGATTTTTTGCTTTTATTGACTTTGCATCGCTGAGTAATGTTTCCCATTGAGTAGCATCTGCACTGTTTAAAGTTATAAATGCCGAGTCTTTGTAATTTGCATATGAATACGTTTTTGATGCGGTTAAGTTGTCAAATTCCAATCCGTCTGGAGCAATACTGTTTTTACCTGCAAATATAGCAAGGTCGCATATACCACCTTTGAGCACCTCTGTGTATTTGCTCATTATAAGTTTTTCGGTAAATGTGTTTTTGCTTACTGTGTTACCGAATACGGCAAACGTAAATGCATCTTCGCTTTCGATAGGAATGTTTATGTCGTCTGGAACATAAATATCTTCGGGTGCGGTAACTTTGCCCGTATCTCCGCCTACTCTTATAACCGCAGATGTTTGTACACCGCCAAAATCAAACGTAGCAATGGCAGATCCCTTTTTGTTTCCTTTTAATGTATTCCCGTCGAGGTCAAGTATAGACGAGGAAAGAGTTATTTCGGTGTCGCGTAAATTTATAAATGCTCTGTAACCTTTTGCGTCCTCTGCAGTAAGGCTTATATATGCACTATCGTTGGTTGGAATTTTGTATTCTTTAAGTCCTGTATAAATTTTAGCGGGTTTTTCAAGAACACGCAACTGCTTTGTTGCCTTCATACCGTTATATGATACTGTTACTGTGTGAATACCTGCGTTATTAGGATAATAATAACTGTCTTTTACTTCACCGCCCATTACTTTCCAGTTAAGGTCAGGCGCGTCTATAATATTTCCTAAACTGTCGCGCACTTTTACATTAAGGTATATACCTGTGCCCTTAAATACGTTGTCAGAATCGGTTTCAATGGTTATAAATCCCTCGTTGTCAGCGGCAGATATCGGTATAATTCCCACTCCGTTTGCTACGGGACGCAAGTAGTTATCAGACGGTGTGTTTGCAACTTCCTGCTTACCTGTGTATGGGGAACGTATTACCAGAGTTGTAGAGCCACCGCCATCAAGATTTGCCGCATCGTCAGCACCGATTTCCGCCATAATATCTGCAAGACCTTCTAATGTAACACCTTTGGCGTTTGCTTTTCTTCCGTCAACCGTTACAAGATAAATCTTTGTGTGGTCGTCATTTACGCCAATTGCTGTTCTTGGCTGATATCCGGATATATTGTTTGTTATTTCTGTTTTTTCGCCGTCTTTTAAAAGCAGAGTACCTGCGCCTACTGCAAACTGTATATCTTCAAACTTGGGCTCGTAGTTTATACCGAGTTCCACTTTGTCGCCCACGTGGAAGTTTTCTATTATCTCAGGAGAAACATCTCTTAAAAACGCTATGATGTAGCCGTTTTCGGGGAATTCTACCGGTCCTTGATCGTAGTTTACAGATACAACAATGTCGTCTTCTATAAC
>JAZSBW010000207.1:0-1874 GCA_045602585.1 Clostridia bacterium | reverse complement strand
AAATGTGCAGGTTTGTGAAGCAGACATTAAGGTGGAAAGTGTACGCAACGTGATAACCGAAGCATATACAGTCAGCGGAACACCTGTGGTATATGTATTCTATGACGCAGACAGGATGTCAATTTCGGCCAAAAATGCCATGTTGAAATTGACGGAAGAGCCACCACATAATGCCTATATCATTATGACCGTAACAGACCCGTCAAACGTACTGGATACTATCAAAAGCAGGGCAAGTATATATAATATGCTTCCATACTCATACGCCGAACTGGCGGCCTATACGAAAGAGTATTTCCCCGAAGAGGATAAGTTAGAGCAGTTGTTATCAGTGTGTAACAATCCTGGGGAAATCAATGAGTTAGAAGCCTTATGTGATGGGGACATTCAGAAATTCTTTGATTATGTAACCCTTGTACTGGAAAACCTTGCTTCGGTATCTATAGCCAATGCTTTTAAGAGCGTGGAGCGCATAGCATTAAAAGATACGGACACAGGCAAGTTTGACTTAAAGATGTTTTGGCACGGAATTATCAGTGTTATCATGCACAAGATAGTTCATAAGGGAAAAGTAGATGTAAATGAATTGCGCTACTGGGGTGGTATAGTTCAGTTTACACAGGAGTGTATTTCAGCACTGAACAAGACCCCTGCTATCAATAAATCAGCCATGCTTGATGTGTGGATAATAAAGTTTCGGGCAGAAGCAGAGGTGATGGAAGAATGACCGTAGCAGACTTGAAAGCACAGATTCAGTCCAATACATTTGATAATTTTCTCATCTTTGCTGGTGAGGAATATATGGTACAGAAGATATACATACGGCAGATAGCCAAAGTACGGAATCTGACCATTAAATATATTGACACTGTATCGGAAATATTTAAGCGGCTGGGTACACTATCAATGCTCGGAGAGAAGTTTCTGTATGTGGTGCGGGATGATAAAGAGTTTATGCAGGACGAAATCTATATAGCAGAGACCATGAACAGGCTGGCAGATGATATGCTCATACTGCTTTGTACGCCCGATAAGCGCCTTAAATTCTATAAGGGGCATAAAGATACCATAATCGAGTTTGAGGCCTTAAATGGGGCTACATTGAAGCGGCACATACAAAAAGAGATAGACCTAAACGATAGTAACTGTAACCTGCTTGCGGAACTGTGTGGCAACAATTATGGCGAATGTCTATTGGAAATTGATAAGATAAAACAGTATGCCGCTGGCGCACAGCCGGAGTATGGCCAGCCTATACAGCCGGATTCAGTATTCAAATATTTGGTGAATGACGGAACAATATATACCCCGCCAAAGGACGCAATCTTTGATTTTGTAAAGGCAGTATTGCAGGGCAGGCCTAAACTGGCCTATCAGTTATTACAGGATTGTAAAGCCATACAAGAGCCAACGCTGGTATTGCTTTCCGTACTGTATCAGAACACACGGGCGGTATTACAAGTACAGACTTGTAACAGTGGAAATATAGAGAAGTCAACAGGGCTTACAGGCTGGCAGATACGGAATGCAAAAGAATGTATAAATGTATTCAGTGAGGAAGATTTGATGTATCTTTTGAAACTGATACAGGGCACAGAGCAGAGAATTAAGCAAGGGCTGATTGAGGATGAGATTGGCATAGATTATGTACTTGCAAAATTCTATTGAAATTCTACATAATATGTAGTATAATAATAATTGCTTTAACCGCCATGGTGTATAAACCATAAGGATGCTATGTGGTGTAACAGTGACACACTGATTTCCCCCTAATCAGAGAAGCGGGTGCAAGTCCTGTCATAGCAGTTAGCAGATATATTATCTGCGTTCCATACGTTCCCTCCGTATGGTTTGTCGACTGGTTGCTATGATAA
>JAZSBW010000206.1:0-7181 GCA_045602585.1 Clostridia bacterium | reverse complement strand
CGATAAAATCTTCGGACTTGGTTCTTCCTTGCGGACTTACTTCAAGATGGTATTCTGATTTGTGTGATTGAGAGGGAATGACAATTGATTGAGATACAAAACTTGACATATTCATATGATCGTGCCGATGATAAAATCGGCGGACTTGCGCTCAATGGGATTAATCTGAAAATTAATGATGGTGAGTTTGTTGCTGTACTGGGCAGAAATGGTTCGGGTAAATCAACGCTGGCAAAGCATATAAATGCAATTTTGCTTCCTATGGGCGGATATGTGTATGTAAACGGTATGGACACATTAGACGAGAGCAAAACATGGGATATACGCCAGAGTGCCGCTATGGTTTTTCAAAACCCCGATAATCAGATAGTAGCAACTATAGTTGAAGAAGATGTTGCTTTTGCTGCAGAAAATCTTGGCGTTCCGCCTGAGGAAATACGACAGAGGGTAGATTATGCACTTAATGCCGTTGGCATGAATAAATTCAGAAAAGAAGCACCGCATCTTTTATCCGGCGGACAAAAACAACGTATTGCCATCGCTGGAGTTATAGCAATGAAACCGCAGACTATAGTTTTTGATGAACCTACTGCCATGCTTGACCCGTCCGGCAGAAAAGAGGTTATGAAAACTATTACGGAACTCAACCGTATATACGGAATAACAATTATTATGATAACCCATAACATGGATGAAGCGGTATGTGCCGACAGAGTGGTGGTTGTTGATAAAGGTAGAATTATTATTGACGATAAACCGAGATACGTATTTTCTGATGTTGAGAGAATGCGACGTATCGGTTTGGATGTTCCGCAGGCAACTCAGATTGCTTTTGAACTTAAAAAGGCAGGATTAGATATCAGGTGTGACATTTTAGATGAGCACGAATGTGTTGAGGAGATAATTAAATTATGCCGATAGAAGTTAAAAACTTAAATCATATATACTCGAAAGGATCGCCGTTTGAAAAAACTGCGCTTTCGGATATTTCGTTCAGGATTGAAGACGGAGAATTTGTTGGTCTTATAGGCCATACGGGTTCCGGCAAATCTACGCTTATTCAGCAGCTTAATGGACTTTTAAAGCCTGATGGCGGATGTGTTGTTGTTGATGGGTGCGATATTTCTGATAAATCCGTCAATATGCGTGAAATCCGAAGCAAGGTTGGTATTGTTTTTCAGTATCCTGAATATCAGTTGTTTGAAGAAACTGTATATAAAGACATTGCGTACGGTCCTAAAAATTTAGGGTTCGACGAAAATGAAATTGATGCACGTGTACGACACGTTGCCGAACTTGTAGGACTTGAAGAAAAATATTTTGAAAAGTCGCCGTTTGAATTGTCCGGAGGTCAGAAAAGGAGAGTGGCAATAGCAGGTGTTCTTGCTATGAATCCTAAAATCCTTATATTGGACGAGCCTGCTGCCGGTCTTGACCCTGTTGGCAGAGATGAAATACTTAACAGAATTAAACTTCTTCATAAAAATGAGGGGTTGACAGTTGTTCTCGTTTCTCATTCAATGGAGGATATAGCACACTACGCTGAGCGTATTATGGTAATGTGCGACGGCGAACTTAAAATGTTTGATACTGTTGAGAATGTTTTTGCGCGCTCTGATGAACTTTTCTCAATGGGTTTAAATGTTCCTCAGGCTTGCCTTGTTATGCAGGGGTTAAAGAAAAATGGAATTGATGTTGATGATAAAATTTATACTGTAGAAAAAGCATGTAAGGAAATTCTTAGATATTTTAGTGAGGTGGGAAAATGCTGAAAGATATTACATTAGGGCAGTATTTTCCAATAGACTCGCCCGTCCATTCAATGGATCCAAGAATTAAAATTATCCTTGCGTTGGTGTTTATAATCACCATATTCTTCATAAAAAGTTTGTGGGGATTTGTTGCGGTGGCCCTTTATGTTGTTTTTGCAGTAAAACTTTCAAAAGTAAGTTTTAAACTGGTGCTTAAAGGTGTTCGACCTATATTGTTTTTAATCATTTTTACCGCTTTAATCAATCTTTTTATGACAAACGGCGAAATTGTAAATATAGGCAATGTTCCGCTTAAAGCAGGATTTTTAAAAATCACAAAAGAAGGTGTATACAGCGCTGTTGTTATGAGTTTAAGGCTTGTATTTCTGGTTATGGGCACATCGGTATTAACTCTTACAACTTCACCCATACTTTTGACAGATGGTGTTGAAAAACTTCTTTCGCCATTTTCTAAAATCGGTTTACCGGCACATGAACTTGCTATGATGATGACAATAGCGCTGCGTTTTATCCCCACACTTTTAGAAGAAACGGATAAAATTATGAAAGCACAGATGGCACGCGGTGCGGATTTTGAAAGCGGAAATGTTATAAACAGAGCAAAGGCGCTTATTCCTATACTTGTACCGCTTTTTATAAGTTCTTTCCGAAGGGCAGATGAACTTGCTGTCGCTATGGAATGCCGATGCTATCGCGGTGGGAAGGGCAGAACACGTCTTAACGAACTTAAAATCGGCGCTAAAGATTGGTTTGGATGCCTTACTATGATAACTCTTATGGCAGTAATTGTGCTGATTAATATGTATTTATGAGGTTAATATGGCTACTTATAAACTTACATTGTCGTATGACGGAACTGAATACTGCGGATTTCAACTTCAACCTAACGGAAATACTATACAAGGTTGTTTAGAAGATGCACTTACCAAAGTTTATAAAGAGAATATAAAAGTAAAAGGATGCAGCAGAACAGATGCCGGTGTGCATGCAAGAATGTATGTATGCTCTTATATTGCACCGGACTGTGTACCCGAAGATAAACTTCCGCTTGCTGTACGCGCGTATTTACCGGAAGATATTTGCGTGTCTGAGTGCGAACGTGTACCCGATGAATTTCATGCAAGATATGATAATAACGGCAAAACTTATTGCTATACAATAAATACTGCTAAGTTTCAGGATGTGTTCACACGAAGATTCGAATGGCACTATCCTAAAAAACTTGATGTTTCGCTAATGCAGAAAGCATCAAAATACTTTTTGGGTGCGCACGACTTTTCCGGCTTTATGTCAGCCGGAAGCAATATTATTGGTACGGTGCGCACTGTTACACGTTTAGATGTGGTAGAAGATGGAGAAAAAGTTAAAATATTTATTCGTGCAGACGGATATCTGTATAATATGGTGCGGATAATTGCCGGTACTCTTGCTATGGTTGGTAATGGGAAAATCAATCCGGATGACATGGGCGATATAATTGCCTCTTGTGACAGAACACGTGCCGGATTAACTGCTCCGCCACAAGGATTAACACTTTTTGAGGTGCATTATGATTAATTTTGAAAAAATGCATTTTTTTGAAAAAAACTCTTGCATTTAGTTTGAATGTATGGTAAAATAGTGCAGTAACACGGATGGTCCTCTGTAAGTCGGCTTTCAGATTGCCGTTAAAAATGCTTATCAAGAACATCTATGATGAGAGGAGAAAAACAATGAACGTAATCGAAAGCATTACACAGGAACAGATCAGAACAGATCTTCCAAAACTCTTAATCGGTGATACTATTAAAGTTCACGTAAAGATTAAAGAGGGTACCAGAGAAAGAATTCAGGTTTTTGAAGGTACAGTTATTTCTAAAAAACACGGCGGTATTAACGAAACTTTTACCGTTAGACGTATCTCTTACGGTGTAGGTGTTGAAAGAACTTTCCCTGTTAACTCACCCAAAATCGCTAAGATTGAAGTTATCAGACACGGTAAAGTTCGCAGAGCAAAACTTTATTACCTGCGTGACAGAGTTGGTAAAGCTGCTAAAGTTAAAGAAAAACTTTAATACGTTGCTTAAAGCGGGTAATATTATTACCCGCTTTATTCCATTATGAGGAGTGTGTGAAATGGAAGAATTTAAAAATAATGAAAATATCGAAGAAACATCTGCTCCCGATGTTAATGAAGAAATAGTTGCAGATATCGTTAAGGATGATGAACTTATTGCTCCGCCTAAGAGCAGTATGAAGAAAGAACTCCTTGATTGGATTATTTCTATTGTTGTTGCACTTGCAGTGGCGCTTTTTATAAGACAGTTTATTTTCACTTTGGTTCGTGTAGACGGACCGTCTATGCTGCCCACGTTGCACCATAACGACACTTTGTATGTAAACAGATTTATGTATACGCCTGAGGTGGGGGATATTATTATTTTCCGTCCTCCGAATAGTCCTGATACACCTTATGTAAAACGAGTTATTGCAACTGCAGGGCAGGAGGTTGTTGTAGACCCTGTTGAGCATACTGTTTATGTAGACGGTGTTGAACTTGTTGAAGATTATATCAGCGAGGAACTTGTTTCTGCAGGCACGATGAAATATCCTTATGTTGTACCCGAAGACCACGTGTTTGTTCTTGGTGATAACAGAAATAACAGCCGTGACAGCCGTGATGCTTCCGTTGGTGCAATACCGCATAAGAATATTATAGGTAAAGTTATTTTCAGACTTTTACCTGTTTCAGATTTCGGCTCTGTTTACGATTAATAAAAAATTATAATTAAAATGAATTAGCGTGTTGATTTTTCGACACGCTAATTGTATAATATAATAAGTTGATAGATATTTAGAAGGAGAATTTTATGAAAAAAATGACGTTGCCTGATAATATTAAAAATATATTATCATCCATTACCGCCAAAGGCTTTGAGGCATATGTGGTGGGTGGAGCCGTGCGCGATTTTCTCCTTGACAGAGATATCAGCGATTATGATATTACGACCGATGCTTTGCCCGAACAGATAAAAGATATTTTTGAAAAAACTATCGATACAGGTCTGAAACACGGAACAGTAACTGTAGTTGAAGGCGGTGCCGTAGTTGAGGTTACCACGTACAGGGTAGACGGTGTATACGAAGACCATCGCAGGCCTAAAACAGTGGAGTTTTCTAAAGACTTAAAAAGTGACCTTAGCCGACGTGATTTTACAATGAACGCCCTTGCTTGTGATGAAAATGGTAATATACTTGATTATTTCGGTGGTATTGGAGATATTGAAAATAAATTTATACGTACGGTTGGTGAGGCAGATAAACGCTTTGAAGAGGACGCTCTGCGTATGCTTAGAGCAATTCGTTTTGCCTGCAGTACAGGTTTTACGATAGACGACGAGATTTTAAAATCAATCGAGCGTAAATCATCGCTTATTTTATATGTTAGTGGTGAGAGAATCAAGCAGGAGATGGATAAAGCCCTGATGGGTGACAATGTATATATGTTAAAAAAATCAATGCCGCTTCTGCGTGAAATTTTTCCTCAACTTGCAAGGTGTTTTGATACTGAACAGAATAATATTCACCATTCATATAATGTGGGCGACCATATTTTAAAAAGTGTTTCAGTTGCTCCGAAGAAATTATCGCTTCGTTGGGCGATGCTTATGCACGATATGGGCAAGCCTTTTACGCGTTCTACCGATGCCGACGGCGACCATTTTAAAGGTCACGAGCAGATGAGCCTTAATATTGCTGAACGGATTTTTTCAAAACTTAAATTTTCTAACGCTGAAAAGTCGTGCATTAAAACTATGATAAAGTATCATGATTTCAGATTTGGCGCTGATAGAGTTGTGATTAAAAAATTGCTTTCGGAAATCGGCACCGAGTATTTTGCCGATTTACTGTGCGTTCAAATGGCAGATGCTATGGCACAGAGCGAGAGCACAATGCCTGCAAAACTTTCTAATCTTGAAGATATTAACAGAGTATTTGAAGATATAATTGTATTAGGCGAACCGTATCTTATAAAACATCTTGCTATAAATGGAAATGACTTAATGGAATACGGAATTTCCGGAAACGCAATAGGTAAAACACTTGCTAAACTACAAACGGCAGTTATAGAAAATCCTTTGCTCAATACAAAAGAAACTCTTTTAAATCTTATCGACAGGAGAGGTTAAAATGCCTATTAAAATACCCGATAAACTTCCCGCTACAAAAATCTTGAACGGCGAAAATATATTTGTTATGACGGAGAAAAAAGCCCTAAAACAGGATATCCGTCCACTCAAACTTGTTATTTTAAACATAATGCCCACTAAGATTGTTACAGAAACTCAACTGCTTCGTCTGTTGGGTAATACTCCTTTGCAGATAGAGATTGATTTTTTGCATATGAAAACTCATACTTCTAAAAATACACCTGCAGAACACCTTCAGGCATTTTATAAGGGCTTTGATGAGATAAGAGCCAATAAGTATGATGGTATGATTATAACAGGTGCACCCGTAGAAAAAATGGAGTTTGAAGATGTAAATTATTGGGAAGAACTAAAAGATATAATGGATTGGACTCAGCAGAATGTAACAAGTGTATTGCATATTTGCTGGGCTGCGCAAGCAGGGCTTCATTATCATTATGGAATACCTAAATATCCGCTTGAGAAAAAGATGTTTGGAATATTTGAACATAAAGTTATGCGCAAAAAAAGTAAACTTTTGCGCGGATTTGATGACTACTTTTATGCCCCTCATTCACGTCATACGGAAATCAGACGTGAAGATGTTGAAAAAGTCCCCGAATTACAAATACTTGCCGAGTCTGACGAGGCGGGTCTTTATATAGTTGCAAGTAAAGACAGAAGAAATATATTTGTTACTGGTCATTCTGAGTACGATGCCGACACTCTCCATAAAGAATATGTAAGGGACTTAGATGCAGGACTTCCTATTGATGTACCGGTGAATTATTATCCAAACGATGATTACACAAAAACACCCAAAGTAAGATGGCGTTCACATGCAAATCTTCTTTTCTCCAACTGGTTAAATTACTATGTATACCAGTCAACGCCGTATGATATCAATAAGGTAAAGTAAGAAAAGTTTTGATATAACTTAGTGTGAAATATTATCAGGAATAAAATGGTGACCAAAAAGAGAATTTTGATTAATTATAATGTCTAAGGGTAGAATTTTTTTAAATTCTACCCTTTATTAATGCATGTATAGATTTGTTTTTCAAATGCCGATGGTGAAAAAATATGTAATAGATGCAGATTTAATCTGCATCATCTCCGCCGGGACCATCTCTGCGTTCGGATTTATCATTAGGATGAGTTTGTCCGGTGGAAATCCATTTATTATCAGTTGCTGACTTTTGTGAATCCTGTTTTTTCTTATCTTCCATAAATATAATCA
>JAZSBW010000205.1:0-1611 GCA_045602585.1 Clostridia bacterium | reverse complement strand
ATGGCTACGATCCGACTTATCTTCGGAAATGTTAAGGGAATCAAAGATTTTGTCATAAAACACTATGCAAAGAATAGAAATCAGAATTGCAGCCGCAGAACTTATAATAAGATTGGTTTTTATAACATTTAGCATTTTTTTATAGTTTCCGCTTCCGAAAAGTACTGATATATAAACTGAAAACCCTGTGCCGTACCCCCAGAATATAGATGATAAAAAAGAGATAAGCGGCGATGTGCTTCCAATTGCGGCAACGGCATTGTCACCTATGAGTTTGCTTGCCATGACGGTGTCGATTATATTATACGCTTGTGAAAGCAAAGCAGAAAGCACCAGAGGTATAGCAAAATTTAAAAAGTTTTTGCGTATGTTTCCTTCAAACAATTTTTCCAACAGTAAAACCTCTTTCTGTTAATTCATTCCAAGATATTTTTTAATGTCGGGCATTAGATTTAAGGTGTCATTATAACCCATATAGTAAAGAGCACCAAGTTTTTCTATATCGCTTTCAAATCTACTTACATCGACGGGTTTTGATGGACTTATAACGAATACTCTGCCTTCATCACGCAGAGAGTCAAGTTTGTCTAACTGTTTGTTATACATTTCGTTGTTTTCGCTAAGCACTTTTGCAAAATCAGGGAATTTGTGGTACACTTTTTCAGCAAGTTTTTTAGAGCGTTCGGATGTTGCTTTTTTTCTAAAACCGTCTTGCTGGGTTTTTATAACGATTATTTTTTCATAACCATTGTCAATAGCCCATTGGTAGGGCACTTTGTCTGTGCACCCTCCGTCAAGGTACGGGGTGTCGTTTATTACAACGGGTTTTGAAATATAAGGCAAAGAAGATGATGCTTCTAAAACTTTATATATGTCGCAATTGCCGTTTTCAAAATATTCAGCCTTGGCAGTTTTTAAATTAGTTGCAACTACCACAAAACGCTGTTTACCGCTTTCAAAACGCTTGTTGTTAAACGGATATTTTTTCATTAAATCGTTAAAGGCATAATCGTAGCCGAAAATACTTCTTTTTTTGATAAGTACACGGCTGCCGACATATTTTTTATCAAATCTGTGGTTTAAAGTGATTTTACCTGCTCTGCCAATTTGGCCTGATATATAGTTCATACCATTTAATGCACCTGCAGATACACCGATTGCGCAGCGCAGGTTAATGCCGTTTTCCATAAGCGCATCAAGAGCGGCGGCTACGTATATTCCTCTAAACGCACCGCCCTCCATTACAATGCAACCGTCAGTAAAGTTATCAGTAGCGTTTCCGCTTGGCAGTTCGTTGATTTTAGAAAATGCTTTGTGTTTCATTTTTTCACCTTTTTGTTATATTATTTATAACCGATTTAACAGAATTTTCTGCACCGCTCCACGCAAAACTCAGTATACAAACGCTTACAAACCAAATCAGCATAATCGCCGATGGGGGAAGGTCAAGCGGGATTGGTTTCAATACTTCTAAAAAGAACACGTGTATAAGATAAGCAGTGAACGAAAGCGCAGAAAGTTTTGTAATGATTTTACTTTCTTTATTTAGATGATCTTTGCACCATATAAATATGCCTGTTGCCTCTATATAATGATTTAACGAGTAGCCAC
>JAZSBW010000204.1:0-3705 GCA_045602585.1 Clostridia bacterium | reverse complement strand
AAGTGGATGTGAAGTATTTTGCTGTTATTGATTTTTTTTAGGAGATGTAGTATAATGATTTCATTGAAAATGAAATCAACTACGTTTGCCATAGCGGGCAAGTGAAGTTATCTTGCGATAGTGAAGTTTACTTCGTAAGTGAAGTTCTGCCTGACGGCAGAGTGGCAAACTTAACTTCACTTTTGGAAAACAAAAACTTCACTGCGAAAGCAACTTCACTTTGAACAAGAGTTCAAAACTTCACCAAAATAAGTTTGCATCTAAACCTTATGCCTCGCAATTACTAAAAAGAATTGGCATCCAGATTATACAGTCTTTATAGTAAGAGTGTCAAAAAAGAAGAAAACAACAAAGCCTCACTTTAGGCAAAAAATGCTATACTGCAAGGCATCTAGAATATGCAGTTTTTATAGAGTTTAATATACAATGGTCAAGTATTTGCTCTGAGTGGAGGTAGGTTATGTAGCAAATCGGATGAGGTGGAAAAGAATTATATAACATCAAAATTTATAAAGGAAAATAAAAATGTTTATAGACAGTACTTCTAATAAAATTGTAAAGCACACAAAAAAATTGCTTGATAGAAGCGGAAGAAGAGAGTACAGACAGTTTATTATCGAGGGTAAACGACTTGTCTGTGACGCTATTGAAAACGGTGCAAATATAGAATATGTTTTACTTGAGCAGGGAGCGGAATTTTGTGCATCTGCAAGTGTATGCAAATACGAACTTTCGCACAAGGCTTTTTCGGCACTTAAAACAACGGTTAATTCGCAAGGAATACTTGCGGTAGTAAATATGCCTGAGATAGACGAATTTAATGCTACAGGCGGTTTTTACATTTATCTTGATGGAATCGCCGACCCCGGAAATATGGGTACTATTATACGTACTGCCGATGCCTGCGGGGCAGACGGATTAATTCTTTCGGAAAACTGTGTTGATATCTATAATCCTAAGGTTGTACGTTCTACAATGGCAAGTATTTTTAATGTTAATATTTACTTTGATAATTCCAACAGAGGTATTTTAAAGAAAATGCGGGAATGCGGCGTTAATATCATTTCGGGTAGTCTTCAAGGCAGTAAATCCATATATGATGTTGACTTTAAAAATAAATCTGTTATTGTTATAGGTAATGAGGCTAATGGAATAACTGATGAAGTTATTGAACTGAGTACAGAATTAGTTAAGATTCCTATTGTTGGTAAGGCGGAATCTTTGAATGCGGCTGTGGCGTGTGCTGTTATGGCTTACGAAAGAGTTCGCCAGAATTTATAAACGGAGGTGTATTAATGAATACTATGCTTGAATATATAACCGGTAATATCAGTATGCTTCGTATACGTGATATACTTGATATTATGATAGTGGCATATCTGATTTATAAGGGTGCTAAACTGGTGCGTGAAACAAGAGCCGCACAACTTGTTAAAGGTATCATCATACTTATAGTTGCTACTCAACTTTCCGGTTGGCTTCAGTTCAACTCGCTCAACTACATACTTGCAAATGTTATGCAAGTAGGATTAATGGCTATATTGATTGTGTTTCAGCCGGAACTTCGTCGTACACTTGAAAAGGTTGGAACAAGCAATTTCAGCAAATTCTTCTCGGCAGACGAGTATGATGTGGAAAATGTTGCAATCCAGATTTCAGAGGCGGCTGATTATATGTCATCTGAGCGAATTGGAGCATTGATGGTAATTGAAAGAGAAACCAAACTTGCAGAAATTGGTAAAACAGGTATAGATATCAATGCTGATGTATCATCACAACTGCTTATAAATATATTTATACCAAATACACCTTTGCATGATGGTGCGGTTATTATAGGAGAAAACAAAGTTAAATCTGCTGCTTGTATACTTCCGCTTACAGATAACAATAATATAAATAAGCAACTTGGCACAAGACATAGAGCCGCTATCGGTATAAGTGAGTATTCTGATTGTGTTGCTGTTGTAGTATCTGAAGAAACAGGCAAAATTTCTTTAGCATCAAATGGCACACTCACCAGAAATTTAACTGCAGATACACTTAATAAAGCTCTTATAAAGGCTATGACGGATAACAAACCTGCAGATGCATCTGCCGCCAAAGCAAAGTTTAAGAATTGGACGGTGAAGAAGAGATGAAATTTTATAAAACTGACTGGTTTTTAAGAGTTGCTTCGCTTGTTGCGGCGATTATAATTTGGTTTTACGTTGTGTATCAGGAAAACCCAATTTTTGCACAATGGATTCCTAACATAACCGTTGTTCAGGAGAATATGTCTGAGGATTTTGAAAACGGCAAACTTGTTATAATGAGTATTTCTGCTGACGATGCTGATGTAAAGGTAAGCGGCAGAAGACGTATTGTGTCTGCAACAAACGCAAGTGCTGCACATGCATCTGTTGATATGAGCAAGATAACCGATGCTGGCACATACAATCTGCCTATTAGCGTGGATTTTGCTACTGATGGCATTGAAGTTACGCAGATAAAACCTAATTTTTGCACGGTTGTTGTTGACAGAGTTGTTACTCAGGAGAGAGAAATAGAAATTGTAACAAAAGGCGAAGTTTCTTCTGAACACGCACTTGATGATATTACTGTTAATCCTACTGTCATTAAACTTACAGGTCCGCAGATGGCACTAAGTGATGTGGCATCATGCAGTATAAATATAGATTTAACAAATGCAACCGAGGATATAAAAGGTTTGTATAAAATTAAACTATATGCTGAAAACGGACAGGAGATAACTGATTCTTCAATAATAAAAAATATTGAATATACAGATGTTTATTGTTCTGTTTCGTCTGCGAAACAGGTGGATGTTATACCGCTTTTAAACAGCAAAGTGAATTCTCTTGGTCAAACTGTAACTGCTGTTTGCGAACCGGCAACGATTATTGTTAAAGGAAAAACAACCATTCTTGATGCAGTTGAACAGTTATACACCGAAGAAATTGATGTTTCGCAAATCAATGAGAGTACTGAAATCGAGAAAAGAATTCAACTTCCGGAAGGATTGTTTTATTCCGGCGAAACAACAACTGTTAAAGTAAAACTTTCTGTTAGAGAATAATATAAAAAAACAGCCGTTTGCCCTCATGATAAGGGGATAACGGCTGTATTCTCGTGTGCTTAAGAGGTGACATATGGTAAATTCAATTAAAAGAACTTTTGGAGATAAAACTTTTTTGAAAACTGCAATGGCACTTATTATTCCCATATCATTGCAAAGTCTTTTGATGTCAGGCGTAAATTTTTTAGATAACATTATGATAGGACGTTTGGGCGAGGCCTCAATAGCGGCAGTTTCTTTAGCAAACCAGTACTATTTTGTTTTGAATCTTGTGCTTTTTGGTGTGTGCAGCGGTGCAGGAATATTTATTTCTCAGTTCTGGGGTAAGGGCGATGTACCAAATATAAGGAAGGTATTTATTATAAATGTTCTTGCCGGTGGTGCGGTGGCATTACTTTTTATGTTGATCGGTGTATTTGCACCTGACCTTATTATGAAAGTGTTTACTACAGATGCCAAGGTAATCGAACTTGGAATTTCATATATTACTATAATTGTTATAAGTTATATACCTACATCAGTTTCTATGGCTTTGCAGATAGGGCTTAAAAGCGTTGGACGAACTAAAATACCGCTTTTGATGTCGTTTATTGCATTATGTATGAATGGTGTTTTAAACTATATTCTTA
>JAZSBW010000203.1:0-9824 GCA_045602585.1 Clostridia bacterium | reverse complement strand
TACGTAACTGTTATACACGCGGCCGTCACCGGAACCTGCGATACCACCTGATTGGTTGGCGCTTGAAACATTGCCTTCAAAAGAGCAGCTGTCAAATGATGTGTAAACATGACCAACAAGACCTCCAGCAAATTTAGCACCGCCTTTAACTGTTCCTGTTGCGTGAACATTTTTAACAGTGCCTACAAAAATCTGACCGGAAAGTGCGCCTGCTGCATTATATTCGGTTGTATCAATATACGCATCTTCAATAGTAAGATTCTGGATTGTTGGATTTTCAAGATCAGTCATAGAAGCACTTTTTACATATCCAAAAAATCCTGCATATTTATAGGCACCCTCAACTTTAAGATTTGAGATTGTGTGGTTGCCACCTTCAAACTCACCTTGAAAAGGAGTAGTGTTTGATCCTATTGGCTCCCATGCCTTGTTTTCAAGGTCAATATCAGCATTAAGCAAAATAGTTTTGCCGGAAAAACTTGTTCCTCCATTTACAAGTTGAGCAAGACCTGCTAACTTTTCTGCTGAGTCAAGCGTAAACGATGTGTCTGAATCGTTGTACCAAGATGTGTCTGCAGCATCTGCCCAGTTTTCTTCACTTGCAAAAGCAGTAAAGTTAACTGTTCCCAGCAGCATTACTGTTGCCAGTAAAATTGATAGTACTTTTTTCATAAATAAAACGTCCTTTCTTAATTACATTTAAAAACTTCCGTGTGTCGGTAGTTTTATTTAAGAATACAACATTTATGCTTATTTGTCAATAGTATATAATTTAAGATAATAACGATAATATAAGTGGTGATGATTATGACTTATGACGAAAAAGAGTATCAGATGTTTATAATCAAAGTTGGTTTAAAGGTCGGATACTACAGAAGGTTAGCCGGTATGACGCAAGAGCAACTAAGCGAATACAGCGGTATGTCATTAAACTTTATCTCACAACTTGAAGGACCCAGCGCGGCATATGCACCTTCGCTGAAATCCTTGCATAAGATTGGTAAGGCTTTAGGTGTTTCGGTAAGCAAACTTACCGATGTTGACAACGATTAAGGATTAAATCTTTTAAAAGAAAAAAACAATATATTTTCGCTTGAGTATATTTATGCGAAAATATATTGTTTTTTCTTTTGTTAGTTACTTTAATTATTTACTTTCTTCGATAACTTCTTCTTTTGCGTGTATTTCTGCGTCAGGAATATTTTCAACAGTTTTTTCCTCTGCAGATTTTTCAGCATTAAGATTAAGCGGGTCCATAGGTGGTAATTCGCCCCCTGCAAACAGGATTTCAAATTCTTCGCCTGAAAGTTTTTCTCTTTCCATAAGTGCCGCCGCTACGCACTCCAACTTATCTTTATTCTCAGAAATAAGTTTAAGACATTCTTCGTACTTAGTTTCTATAATGTGCATAATCTCATCATCAATTTCCGATGCAACACGTTCGCTGACTGAGCGTGACTGAACGAAATCTTTGCCAAGGAAAACCTCGTTGCTTTCGTTGCCGAAAGATATAGGACCGATTTTATCGCTCATACCAAACTTTGTAACCATCTGGCGTGCAATTTTAGATGCACGCTCGATATCGTTTGATGCGCCTGTACTGATGTCGTCCAAAATAATCTTCTCTGCTGCTCTGCCGCCAAGTAAAACGATTATCTCGTCAAGCATTGTCTGTTTTGTCATATAGTATCTGTCTTCCTCAGGCAGGCTCATTGTGTATCCGCCGGCTCTGCCTCTTGGAATAATAGAAATCTGATGAACGGGATCCTGAGAGGGGAGAAGTTTTGTAACAACCGCGTGACCTGCCTCATGATAAGCCGTAATGCGTTTTTCTTTCTCGCTCATATTACGGGTTTTCTTTTCAGTTCCCACCATAACTTTAATCATGGCATCTTCAATCTCGGGCATATTAATTTCGGTTTTGTGCTTTCTTGCGGCTAAGAGCGCAGCCTCGTTTAAGAGGTTAGCAAGGTCTGCACCGGTAAATCCGGCAGTTGTTTTTGCAATAACTGAAAGATTGACGTCTGCGCCGAGTGGCTTTTTGCGTGAATGAACTCTTAAAATTGCCTCACGACCTAAAATATCGGGTGTATCTACAACCACCTGTCTGTCAAAACGACCGGGTCTAAGGAGCGCACCGTCAAGTATATCGGGGCGGTTTGTAGCGGCAATTACTATAACGCCCTGATTAGCCGCAAAGCCGTCCATTACAACGAGTAACTGGTTAAGAGTCTGCTCTCTTTCATCATGACCACCGCCAAGACCGGCACCTCTCTGTCTGCCTACTGCGTCTATTTCGTCTATAAACACGATGCTGGGTGCGGCTTTTTTAGCCTGCTCAAACAAATCACGTACACGTGATGCACCAACACCGACAAACATTTCTACAAAGTCAGAACCCGAAATTGAAAAGAACGGAACCCCCGCTTCACCTGCAACTGCTTTTGCAAGAAGTGTTTTACCTGTTCCCGGAGGGCCTACTAAAAGCACACCCCTTGGAATTTTAGCACCGAGTTTTTCAAATTCGGCGGGATTTTTAAGGAACTCTACAACCTCTGCAAGTTCGGCTTTTTCGATATCTGCACCTGCAACATCTTTAAATGTGATAGGGTCTTTCTGGTTTACTGTTACTCTCGCTCTGCTCTTGCCGAAACTCATAGCGCCTTTGCCGCCGCCTTGCGATTGTTTAAAGAAAATTATCCAGAACACTACTATTATTATCATCAGTATAAGCGATGGCAACATAGACAGCCACCAAGGCACCGTAGCAGGAGCCGGAGTTGAGTAGGTGAGGGTTTCGTCTGCAACCTGTTTTTTAATCTGGTCGCCTGCGTGCTCATAAAGTGCACTGAGCGACGGGATTTCAGACGTAACCTTTGTATTATCCTTTAATGTTACCGTGGCGGTATTTTCCACAACCACCAGTTCTTTTACGTTGCCGTTGTTTATCAGAGTAACAAGGTCAGAAAAATCTTTCATAACCGGACCTGTCTGATAATTCAGCAGAAAATATATTAAAAATATGACAGCCAGAAGCAATATATAAAAGCTTGCGCCTTTTATGTATTTCTTCAAATCTATCGCCTTCTTTAACGCAATATTAAACCAATATTATCATAAACAAATTTTAATTTCAAGATAAAACCATATTAATATTATGAACAATTTGTAAATATTAATGCAATTATTTTATTAAATTACGAATAAATTTCAGGTTTTAAAACCGCTACGTATGGCAGATTTCTGTATTTTTGAGCATAGTCAAGACCATAGCCAACAAGGAACAGGTCAGCCTCAAACTTAAATCCGTAGTAGTCTGCATGAACATCTTCCGTGCGGCGTGCGGGTTTATCTATAAATGTGCATATTTTAAGACTTGCAGGTTTTTTACTGCTCAAATAATTTGTAAGGTTATGCAATGTGTAGCCGGTATCTAAAATATCTTCAAGTATTATTACGTGCTTTCCTGTAATATCGCCGGAAATATCGCGCTTAATTTTAAGTGTGCCCGAAGATGATGTGCTGTCGCCGTAAGTAGATACCTGCATAAAATCAACTGTACAGTCTACATCAACTTTACGCATAACGTCTGCCGTAAAAGGATATGCACCGTTTAATATAGATATAAATGCAATCTCTTTTCCTTCATAATCTTTTGTAATCTGTTTGCCTATTCTCTCAGTTGCTTCTGCAATCTGTTCTTCGGAGATTACAATGCGTTCGCAGTCTTTGTTTAACATAAATGTCCCTCGCTTATCTTAAGTATTTTTGTTGTTTTTTCTGTTACTTTATATGCATCGTCTGCCCTTTGGCAGAGTATAGCCGCTATTTTGCCGTTGGATTCCAGTATGGGCAGAGCTGCGCGCTCGTCACGCGGAATTTTAAGGTCGATTAAAAAATCTTTTACTTTTTTTCTGCCGCCGAGTCCGAGCGGCGAGAATATGTCGCCGTCTTTTCTGCTGCGTACAGAAAGTGTGCCGAGTTTGTCGGCATCTAAATATATAACGCCATTTTTATAGGCGGATATTTCGTTTTTTTGTAAAATTTCAAAAATATAAGTTTTATTTGTTTCAGATATCGGCAGTATACACGGCGATGTAATATTATATGAAAACTTCTGAACAGTTTTAACCGATTCAGTAAAAATAAATTTGTCATAACTGCGTTCGGCATAAATTCCGTTGAAAAAAGTTTTGCCGCCCGTTGGAAGTGTTAGCACGCTTTCTATATTATCACCCGATATGCCTTGCCTGCTCCCTGATAGTATTTCACAAGAGCGCATTATAAGCCGTCTTTTAACCGATATGTGTATATCGTTTTTTAAATTAAGTGTTACGCAGTTGTTGGCGCAAGTTATATACTTGCTTTCATATTCTTTGCAGGTGGTAGATATAAAATCCTCATCATCTGCCAGAATTCGTGAGTTTTCGTAAATGGTGGATACCACATTCGGGTTGATTTTTTCCATTGCAGGAATTATTACGTTACGCACGGTGTTGCGTGTATAGATGTTTTCTGCATTGGTACTGTCTGTTACAAATGCAATACTTTTTTCAAGCAAATACTTTTCAATCTGTGTTCTGTCGCAATCAATAAGCGGACGGATTACATTACCGTTTACGGGGACAATACCTTTTAATCCGTTAAGCGAAGAACCACGCATCAAATTGATAAGCGTTGTTTCTGCGCTGTCGCATTTATGATGTGCTACTGCTATTTTAGCATTTGGAGATATTGAGTTAAAAAATTCGTACCTTACTTTTCTGCCTGCCATCTCTTCCGACATTCCAAGTTCTTTTGAAAGCGCCGGAACATCACATTTTAAAATATGGAATTCCACTCCGTTTGCCTCTGCAATCAAACGGGAATACTTAGCATCACGCTCAGCCTCTTCGCCGCGTATCATATGGTTTATATGCGCTGCGTGTAAATGTAAATTGTATTTGTGTTTAACTGCGCATAAAACAGTTAAAAGCGCAACAGAATCCGCCCCTCCCGATAAACCGATTACAACCGTGTCACCGGGGGAGAGCATATTGTATTTATCAATGGTTTTAAGTACAATCTTTTCCAAATTCATTTACTGCCTGCTTTTTTCTAAATTCATAAAACGTGTAAACTCGCCCCTCCAACCAAGTTCTATTGTGCCGGTAGAGCCGTTACGGAATTTTGATATAATACATTCCGCTACGTTCTTTTTCTCTGTTTCTTCATTATATACTTCATCTCTGTAGAGGAACATTACAATGTCTGCGTCCTGCTCTATAGAACCCGACTCCCTCAGGTCGCTCAGCATAGGGCGGTGGTCAGTTCGTTGCTCAGGTGCACGGCTTAACTGTGAAAGCGTTATAACGGGAACATCAAGTTCTTTTGCTAAGATTTTAAGCATACGGCTGTTATCTGCAACGTCCTGTTGGCGGCTTTCTCTGCCGCTGCCGAGCATTAACTGCAGATAGTCCACAACAACGAGTCCCAGTTGACCTTTAAGTTTTAATCTTCTGCACTTAGAACGGATTTCACTCATAGTTATGCCTGGGGTGTCGTCTATGTAGATAGGTGCTTTTGAAAGCATTTCAACAGTTTGTGCAAGTTTCGGCATTTCTTCCGGTCCAAGGTCGCCCACACGCATCTTTTCACTTGAAATGTAACTTTCAGAGCAAAGTATTCTTGTTGCCAACTGTTCTTTACTCATTTCAAGGCTGAAAATTGCAACGGGCACGTTATGGCGGATTGCGGCATTTGCTGCAATGTTAAGCACAAAACTCGTTTTACCCATAGCAGGACGAGCCGCTATAAGTATAAGGTCTGATGCCTGAAGCCCCGACATACGTTTGTCAAGTTCCGTAAATCCTGTAGGTACACCGGTAATTTTATTTTTGTTTTTGATAAGTTCTTCTATTCTCTCAAGGTTTGATTTTAAAATTTCCTTGATAGGCGACATATCGCCTGTGGTGCGCGTCTGCAGAACGTCGAACATCTTTGCTTCGGCGCTGTTTAAAACCATTCCCACTTCCTGCTCGCCGTTATGTGCAATATCATTAATGTCGGAAGCCGCTTTTATCAGCCTGCGCAGAACAGCCTTATCTTTAATTATTTTTATATGATGTTTTAAGTTGGCGGTAGTAGAAACCATCAGGCTTATCTGGGTTAAATACTCTATACCCCCGACGCTGTCAAAAACACTTTCAAGTTCTGCCTTTAATGTTATAAGGTCAACGGGTTTGCCTGAGTTTGATAAGTTTATAACCGCCTCGTAAATTTTTTTGTGTGGTTCTAAGTAGAAATCTTCTATTTTAAGCGATTCAAGCAGGTCGGAAATACACTCGTTATCAAATATAACGGAGCCGAGAACATACTGCTCTGCTTCTACGTTGCACGGCATACTGCGTGCAAGATTTTCTGCCATAGTTACACTTCCTTATATTTATTTTACTGTGCGGTTATACTGACTTTTATTTTACCTACAATCTGCGGATAGAGTTTAGCATCTATTGTAATATCGCCGGTTGTTTTGATGTCGCCGTTAAGTACAATTTTTCGTTTGTCAACGTCTATATTATGCTGTTTTTTAAGTGCCTCTGCAATGTCTTTAGCAGTTATAGAGCCGAACAGTTTACCGCTTTCGCCTGCTTTTGCGGAAAGTTTAACGGTAACACCTTCAAGTTTTGTTTTAATTTCTTCTGCGGCTTTGATTTCCTGCTCTTTTTTGTATGCCTGAGATTCCTTCTGTCCTTTTAAGTTATTAAGATTTGCAGCAGTTGCTTCAACCGCTAATCCTTTAGGGAGCAAAAAGTTGCGAGCGTATCCGTCGGCAATGTTTTTTTCTTCGCCTTTTTTACCTTGTCCTTTAACGTCCTGAATAAAAATAACTTTCATTATATATCAATCCTTTCTGCATTATAAACTTGCTTTGTATTCGGCAATTGCCGCCAACAGGTCTTCGTAAACTTCTTCTTTTGTTTTACCGGTTATTTGTGCACCGGCAATAGATATATGACCGCCTCCGCCGAGTTTTTCAAGTATTACCTGAACATTTACATCACCGAACGAGCGACCGCTGATATTTATCTGACCGCCCATATCGCATATAACAAAAGCGGCTTTTACATCTGTAATGTTTAAAAGTTCGTCTGCCGCCTGAGCGACTATGGTAGACATATCATCATCGGCTTTTTCGCATATTGAAATCATATATGCTTTTTCTGCCATATGTGCATTTTCTATTATTGACATCTTCTTGATGATTTTGTCGTAATCCATGCGGAACAGTTTTTTAATCTCTGCCGTATCCACCCCTGCACGGCGAAGATACGAAGCCGCTTCAAATGTTCGTACACCTGATTTGAACGAGAAATTTTTGGTGTCCATATAAATTCCGGCATACAGAGCCTGAGCCTCAAGTTGAGTAAGGTTTGGATTTAAATCCATATACTGAATAACCTCTGTAACCAGTTCACACGTTGACGATGCATACGGCTCGTGATAGGTAATAACCGAGTTGTCAATAAAGTCTGTGCTTCGTCTGTGGTGGTCTATGAGGACAATTTTTTCAGATATGTTAAGCAGGTTTTCCTCCTCAACAAGTGTGTGCTTGTGAGTATCCACTACAAAAACAAGTGTATTCTTGTTTACAATCTCGTTTGCAGCACCGCGCTTTATAAATACGCCGTCATAGTCATTGCCGAGTTTTGCAAGCATACGCTGAACAGTTTCGTTGTAAGTGTCTAAAAGGATTTTAGCGTCTTTGCCGCAGTTTACTATTGCACGGCGCAGACCCATTGCTGCACCTAAAACATCTATATCGGCATTTTTGTGTCCCATAATGATGATGTCTTCAGAGTTTGATATAAGTTCGCGTATAGCGAGAGCAATAACTCTTGATTTAACACGTGTACGCTTTTCAATCTCCTGACTTTTGCCGCCGTAGAAGAAATACTGATCATCATCTTTGATAATCGCCTGATCTCCACCTCTACCAAGAGCCATATCAAGTGCCGAAAAGCCATAGGCTTCGTTTTTGGCAAGCGTATCACCGCCCATGCCTATGCCGATACTTAATGTCGGTGACATTTTGTTGCCTACGCTGATTTCACGAATAGTGTCTAATATGTCAAAATTCTTTTCTATCATTTTGTCTACGTACTGTTTTTGTGCGCACATGATGTATCTGTCTTTTTCGTACTTACGTACTATTGCATTATTCTCGCTTGCAAATGCCTCAATTTTTTCTTCAATTTCGGCGGCAAGTTTGGGTTTATCTGCGTTAGGAGTGTCTTGCATAACTTCTTCGTAGTTATCTATAATAATTGCCGCACATACCGATTTTTCCTGATAATATTTCTTTTTAATCTTTTCATAACCTGTACGGTCGTCCCAGTAAAGAACTATCAGGTGATCATCGGGCATATGGCGGGCACGGGTGATATTTCCAAAAACGTGGTAGTATCTGCCGTTATGCTCTAAATCGTAAGATACTTTTGTGTCCTCCTTGCGGAAAAGGTCTATATCAAAATCGGGCACAAAGTCTGTGATGGGAGTATCTGCAAGGTGCTGCTCGCCAATCATATTATTAAAAAGTTCGTTGCACCAGACAATCATTCCGTCGAGTTGGAGCATAACAACGGGCAACGGAAATTTTGCAAGTGTGTCTGCCCTGCCGCTTTCGGGTGAGCGTGAAAGTGATTTTACATAGTCGCTTATAGTGTTTTTGCGAACAATACGCATTTTGAGGAAGAACACAAGCAAAGCCACTGCAAGCGCCAGTTCAACAAGTGCTACTTTGTAGTCGTACATAAAAGTAACTGCCGCAAAGGTAAATATTATCCATATATAATAGCCTACGTTGAGCGCAAGAGTTTTAAATATCCGTTTATGCTTCATATTTTTCGCCTCCCGAACGCAAACGTCTGAAATCAAACATACCGTCTGTAATTCCTGTAAAAAGCAGGATTGAAGATATATTTGCAATTGGTATTATTATACCTATTATGCCCAAAACTGCAAATCCGACAATGTATATTACAATGCGCAGAGCCCAATGTATATTACGTTTTTTCAAAAAGAAATCCGCAACAGATAATCCGCACATGAAGTAAAGTGCACATAGCATTATTATAATATTTGTTATTGCCCCCGATAAAGCCGATGATTTTATGAAAAAGGTCACCACAAATAAAATCGCCAGAGCAACAGACCCCGATTTAGGTAACTGTAACTGCCAGAAATGAGGGTAATTTTCCATGATTATACCATGTTTTTTAAATATAAATTTTCTGCCGATAAGGAATGTTATATACGCAAAAAATGCACATATTATTATTAACACAGACGGCACTACTGTTGCCATCATCTGCTGCATATACCATTGCAAATCGCCCATAGCCTCAAGTATATTTTCCGTGTCGTTTATGTTTGGCGAAGATAAAACCTGATTGTATGCTTCAAAAAAATTTGCAACAGGCTTGTTGATGAGTTCTTCTGCAAGGTCAATTTTATTATAAAATTTTAAAACTGCAAAATCAATCAGAAACGATGCAAGATTTGCAAATGTACCGCTTGTGATAATCACGCGGAAATTGCATTTGTTTTTTGATGTTAATCCTATAACGGCACCGCTTAAAGCGGTAAGGCAAAAGAGCGATGCAGATGTAAACAGATTGTCTGCGGTTACACCCAACGAGCATTTTACTGCTGCTATTGATACAAGCGACGCTATAAGCAATATAATTGTTTCAGATGTTCTGCGTGTGTACGCCCAGACCATAAAAAATATTGCACTTACTGCCATTATCGGCACAGATGCATACGGAAAAACGGCAGCGCCG
>JAZSBW010000202.1:0-6537 GCA_045602585.1 Clostridia bacterium | reverse complement strand
AGGAGGTTTACTGAATGAATTTTCAAAATGTTATCAGTTTGCTTGGCGGCCTTGGTATGTTCCTTTACGGAATGAATGCTATGGGCGACGGACTTGAAAAATCCGCCGGCAAAAAAATGCAGCAGATTATCGAGGCACTTACAAGCAATGTTTTCAAAGGCGTTCTGGTAGGTATTATAGTTACAGCGCTTATCCAGAGCAGTTCGGCTACTACGGTAATGGTAGTAGGTTTTGTTAATGCCGGTGTTATGACATTAGGTCAGGCAGTTGGTGTTATATTGGGTGCAAACATAGGTACAACCGTTACGGCACAGATACTCAGGCTTTCAGATATTCAAAGCAGCGGCATATTGTCGTTATTCAAGCCTGACGTTCTGGCACCTGTAGCAATTGCAGTTGGTGTTGGACTTATTATGTTTGCAAAGAGCAAAAAAGCAAAAGATGTCGGTCAGATTTTTGCAGGATTCGGTGTTCTTTTCATAGGTATGGATTTTATGGAAAATGCAGTTTCCGGTCTTAAAGAGATGCCTTGGATAGGTGAGGCATTTGCCGCAATGGGCAAAAATCCAATTCTTGGTGTACTTACAGGTACTATAGTTACGGCTCTTATTCAAAGTTCTTCGGCATCTGTCGGTATACTTCAGGCGGTTGCGGCAAGCGGCCTTGTTACATTTTCGTCGGCTGTGCCTATAATTCTTGGTCAGAACATAGGTACGTGTATTACGGCAATACTTTCAAGTATAGGTACTACTAAAAATGCTAAACGTACTGCGGCAATACATTTGTCATTCAATGCGCTTGGTGTAATAATTGCATCTGTAGCAATTTATGGATTTAATGCAATTGTTGGTATACCCGGCTGGGATGGTGGAATTACACGCGGTGGCATAGCGGATTTCCACACAATGTTTAACCTTATAAATGCAATCATACTGTTACCTTTCTATAAACTGCTTGTAAAGATTGCATATCTGGTAGTTCCTGAAAAGGGTAAAAAGAATGACGATACGCACAACCTGCTTGACGAAAGATTTTTGCACACACCCTCAGTTGCTATAGCACAGGCTATGAAGGCTATGGTAAATATGATGGGAGAGGCAATTAAAACCTTCAAAGATTGTACTGACCTTGTTTTTACTGCCGATAAAAATGTAGCGACAAGAATGGAAGAAATCGCTGAAAATGAAGACGTAATAGATATTGCAGAATCTGATATTACAAAATATCTGGTAAAGGTAAGTGAACATGATTTATCTGCAGAAGAAAACAATACATCTTCAGGTATTTTCCACTCCATTATGGATATAGAACGTATCGGCGACCATGCGTTAAACATCAGCGAAATTGCCGAGAATATGTATAATAACGATATCAAGTTTTCAAGCAATGCAGTAGTTGAACTTAAAAATATGATTGCTGCAGTTGAGGAAATTATGAATCTTTGTATGAAGGCATATAAAGAAAATGATATTGATGCTGCTATGAGAATTCAGCCGTTAGAGGCGGTAATTGACGCTTTAAAGAGCAATCTGCGACAGTTCCATATTAACAGACTCAGCAAACAGGAGTGTGATATAAGTTCGGGTATCGCCTTCCTTGATATTGTAAACAATCTGGAACGTATTTCTGACCATTGCTCAAATATTGGTATGGCTGCTGAACAGAGGATTAAAACAATATCTTTTGACCCCCACGAATACTCTAAAAACTCTGATGCAAAGAATTCTGATGAATATAAGCACCTTGTTAACGAGTATATGGCAACCTACTGTTCGTTCGGTTATCAATAAGAATATTATATAAAAATACGTTAGTATCATAATCTGCAAAAATAAAGCAGATGACGATGCTAACGTATTTTTTATTTGGATTTAAGTTTTTCAAGCATTGCTTTTGCGGCTTGTTGCTGGGCTTTTTTCTTGCTCGCTCCCGTGCCTGTGGCAGACATCTCATCATTGTAATGAACTTCTACAGTAAAAGTTTTTTTGTGGTCAGGGCCGCTTTCGGTAATTAATATATAGTTAATTCTATCTGCCTTTGAGAGTGCATATTCCTGAAGCCTACTTTTGTAGTCGCTGTCGCTTTTTTTGTTATTAACAGCCGAAACAATATATTTTTCTAAATGTTTTATAACAAAATCTTTTGAGGTGTTAAAATCAGAATCAAGATATACAGCCGCAATAATTGCCTCCATAGCGTCAGATAGAATAGATGGTTTATCTCTGCCGCCGCTTCCCGCCTCGCCGTGTGCCATGTATATAAACTTGCCCAGCCCGATTTCTTTGGCGAGTGAATATAAACCGCTTTCACAAACAACAACAGAACGTATCTGACTCATTTTGCCTTCACCGAGAGAAGGGTAATGTATATATATGTATTCCGATACTGCTATTTCAAGTACAGCATCACCCAAAAACTCCAATCGCTCGTTGCATATGCGTGCTTCGCCGGAACACTCGTTTAAAAACGAGCGATGTGTCAATGCATTACGCAGAAGTGCGGGCTGTTTAAACGTATATCCCAACTTTTTTTCGAGTTCGTAAACAGTATTCATTTTTATCTCCTAAAACACAACCCCCGAAAAAAGTTACGGGGGCAGATATAATTTTAATTATTTAGAGTGTGATTCGATGTATTCAACAACATTGCCTACAGTGGAAATTTTGTCAATGTCCTCTTCGGGGATTGTCATTTCAAATTCCTCTTCCATGGCTATCATAAGTTCTACCAAATCAAGTGAATCGGCGCCGAGAGTGTCTATAAAAGACGCGTCCATAACAACTTCGTCTTCGTCAACATTGAGTTGGTCTACAATAATCTCTCTTACTTTTTCAAATACCATGCGCTCACCTCCTTGTAATATGAAAAAATTAACCGCGATGGGTATTATTACAAATTTAAGTATATAATGAATTTATATAATTGTCAACATATTATTATCATCATTTTTTCTTGCGGAATTTACTGATATTTGCTTTGTATATCAATGTGGCAAAGTAAATCACAAGCGCTGTTACAGGCAGATAGAAAAATGGCGATGTAAAAATGTTTTCAAATAAAATCTGAACGCTTTTTCCTGCCGAGTGTGCTACGCTTTCGTATGCTATTAAGGGTACACTGCCCACTTCTTTTCCGTCATACGAAACGCTTAATGTTCCTAAGACCTCGTCCTTTTCGATGGGAGCGCTCAGGTCGTTGTCTTTGGTTGTCATCTGAAATATTTTTGTTTCGTCATAATCCACAGGCAATCGAACAGACAGTTCATCTGCAGTTTTAAGCAATACGTGCGATATTTTTCCGTTTGGCACTTCAACTTCTTCTATGATATCGCCTTTATCGGCAATTTTTACGTTTACAAAGCCGGAAACCACGTATTCACGCATTGTCTGTGCGTCTGTGTGTGCACTTTTTGCATCTGTTCCGCCGGCGGTTACGCATAAGAACTTGCCCTTACTGTTTTCAAATGCAATACATATTCCGTATCCTTCATCTTTCATATACGAGGTTTTTACACCAAAAACTTTTTCGGAATAAAAGTCAAGAGAACGTGTTCTGCCAACAAACATATTTGTGTTTGCAAGGTATCTTTTTTCTCGGTATTTGTTGGTAGACTCAATTTCAACCATGCCTTTTTTAACTATTTCTGCAAAGGAATCGTTTTTCATTGCATATAGTGCTATTTTTGCTATATCTGAAATGGTTGTCTGCTGGTCTTCATCATAATATCCGCCGGCATTTTTAAAAACTGTGTTTTCTGCACCGGCTTTTTTTGCAAGGTCGTTCATAGCGGCTATAAACTTGTTGTAATTACCAAAGGTGAAACCGGCAAGGATTTCAGCCGCTTCGGCAGCATCATATACAAGCATACCTTCAAGCAAATCTTTTGCGCTTAATTCTTCTTCTGCAAGTATTCCCATATTACCGAATGAAAAATCACAGGAGGCAATAGTTTCTTTTGGCGCAACTATTACTTGACTCAAATCCTCGCAGTTTTCAAGTACTACCATAGCCGTTACAATTTTTGTAAAACCCGCAGGATGTATGGGTTTGCTGCTGTTTTTATCATACATTATCATGGCGTTTTTCATATCTACAAGTATTGCGTTTTGTGCATCTAGTTTTAATTCCTGCGCAAATATAGTAGGGATAAGCGTGTTTATTATTATCAAAAAAGTGCAAAGTGACTTTAAAATCAATTTGTTCATTTAAATTTTATCCTTTCGGTAGTTGTATATTTTAATTTTATCACAAAATAGAATATGTGGCAATAATCATAATAAAAAAACATTAATTTTTATTCATTTTTTTCTGTGTAAATAATTGACGTAACTGCGCATAATATGGTAGAATTAAGGCAGTATATGCGAAAGGATTTTACTTAATGAAAAACAAAGAAAAAATCGCTAAATTTTTAACGGTTGTATTTTTGGCGGCTGCTATGCTCCTGTCGCCGAGCACCGCTTATCATACATCTGCCGACCCCGAAAGTAAGGTGCTGGCGCTTTATGCTGACGAAAAAAAGTTTGATATAAACGGAGTTGCGTATGAACTTGGCGACGATATCTTATTGTATTATTCAAATATATTCATTCCTGTAGACGATATTCTTCCAAAGTGTGGTTTTTCATTGGGGTGGGACGCATCGCTTCCTGCAACGGTTGCGGTTAAAGGCGGTGTAACAACGTACATAATTATGAATAGCCCCGTTGTGTGGGTTGGCCCTCAAAGGTTTGAGTACGACCTGCCTACTATGGTATACCACGATAAACTGTATATTAGCCTTGCAATGTTTTCCGATATTACAGGTTTTTACGTTACTTTAGACGGAAAGTTGGAAGAAACTGAGTTTAACAAGCGTGATTTGCTTTTGGGTACATATATTACAGACGAGTACCGTTTGCCGAATGAAGATATTGCATATGGCGGCGGTGTTACAATGGCAGGTACATTTGCCTTTGAACGTGTAGGTGTGTCGGGCGAAAATGCCGTTAATTACGCCCATGTTGTAAATACAGTTGCATCTGCGTTGCCGCTTGTTAAAACATATAATATTGTAGTTCCTACATCGGGTGAGTTCTACGCGCCTAAAGAGATGGCATTATATCAGACGGACGGCATTAAAACAATCTATCAGAATCTTGCAATTAACGTAACACCCATAAACGCTGTAAATCCGCTTATGGAGCACGCTGACGAAAAAATATATTTTTCAACAGACCATCACTGGACACAACGCGGTGCGTACTACGCATATAGGGCATATGCCTCTAATAAAGGCTGGACAATCCCTGAACTTTCTGCTTTTACCGCAGATAATTCCGAAACACACGTAGGCTCGTTTGCCAATTTTACTAAAGGCACACCCCTTAGTGATAAAATACGTGCCAATCCCGAACTTTTAGAGCGGTTTATGCCGCTTGTTAATGTACAGGCGTGTGCGTATAAAGATATGTATATGACTAAACGAATTGCGAATATATCGACCGTATCTGCAAAAGTTAATTCGTATTCTTGCTTTATCGGGGGTGACAATCCGCTCACCGTTATGGTTACTGATGTAAACAACGGCAAAAAACTGGTAATAATAAAAGAATCGTTCGGTAATGCTTTTGCCACATGGGCACTTAATAATTATCAGGAAGTTTATGTGATTGACCCTCGTAAATTCAACGGATTCGGTGGGAATACTGAGCGTTTTAACCTTGTTGATTTTTATAACTTTACACATTTTGACGATTTGGTTATTATAAATTATCCTGTATCTGTGGGCTCTGTTGGAATACGCGAATCAATACTTGATATGGTTAAATGATAGGGAGTTTAAATAATGGTATTTTCAAGTTTACTCTTTTTATGTATATTTCTGCCGACGGTACTTTTGGCATATAACCTTTCAAAGAACTTAACATACAAAAACATTGTGCTGGTTGTATCGTCGCTCATATTCTACTCGTGGGGCGAGCCTGTGTGGGTGCTGATGCTTGTTTTCAGCGCAATGGTAGACTATACGTGCGCCCGTGTGATAGATAAATTCAGAGGACATTGGCAGGCAAAAGCGGCGCTTTTGTCATCGCTTGTAATAAATCTTGGTATTTTATTTGTGTTCAAATACTCAGGGTTTATAGTTGATAATATCAATATGATTACAGGTCTTAATATTCCGTTTAACGGATTTTCTCTGCCGCTTGGAATATCGTTTTACACTTTCCAGACCATTTCATATACCATTGATGTGTACAGAGACGATACCAATGTGCAGAAATCTCCTCTTAAATACCTTACGTATCTTTCGATGTTTCCGCAACTTGTTGCGGGGCCGATTGTACGTTATGCAGATATCGACAAGCAGATTAATAACCGCACCGTTACTGCTGAGGATTTTGAATATGGTGTGTATCGCTTTGCGCAAGGTATGTTTAAAAAAGTTATACTGGCAAACAGCGCAGGCGCGGTTGCTACCGCTCTTATTGGCGGTGACTTAACTTCTTCATCAGCACTTAGTGCATGGCTTGGTATGATAATGTATACATTCCAGAT
>JAZSBW010000201.1:0-5469 GCA_045602585.1 Clostridia bacterium | reverse complement strand
GTTCACATTGCTAAATTCTTCCTTGAATTTACTGTTGATGAATCTTGCGCTAAATGTACTCCATGCCGTGTAGGTACAAAGAGATTGCTTGAAATCCTTAACAAAATCACAGAGGGTAAAGGCACACTTGAAGATATAGATAAACTCGAAGAGTTGTGCTATGCTATCAAAGATTCTGCATTCTGCGGACTCGGTCAGACAGCGCCTAACCCGATTTTAAGTACACTTAAATATTTCAGAGATGAGTATATTGCTCACGTTGTAGACAAGAAATGTCCTGCAGGTGTATGTAAAGCACTCGTTTCTTACAAAATTGATCCCGAGAAATGTAAAGGCTGCAGCCTCTGCGCAAGAAACTGCCCTGTTGGTGCTATTTCCGGTAAGATTAAAGAGCCTTATGTAATCGATACCGATAAATGTATCAAGTGCGGCGTGTGCGAGAGCGCTTGTAAGTTCAAAGCAATTTCTAAGTAATCAGGAAGGGAGAATAAACCAATGAACATGGTAAATATAAAAATCAACGGCGGCGAATATAGCGTACCGTCAACATATACAGTTCTTGACGCAGCAAGAGATGCGAATATTCATATCCCTACTCTTTGCTACCTTAAAGACGTTAATGAAATTGGTGCGTGCAGAATGTGCCTCGTTGAAATCAAAGGCGCAAGAGCGCTTCAGGCAGCGTGCGTATACCCTGTATCAGAGGGTATGGAAGTGTTTACAAACTCTCCTAAAGTACGTGCTGCAAGAAAGGCTAACCTCGAACTTATCCTTTCAAACCACGACCGCAAATGTCTGACTTGCGTAAGAAACAGAAACTGCGAACTTCAGACAATGTGCGAAGAATTGGGTGTTGATGATATCCGTTATGATGGCGAAAACAAAGTTTACGCTATTGACGATTTCTCACCATCAATCGTTCGTGATAATAACAAATGTGTACTTTGCAGACGTTGTACTGCAGTATGCTCTAAAATACAGACAGTTCACGCTATCGGCGCCATCGACAGAGGTATTAACACTCACATCGGCAGCATCTTCGAGAAATCTTTAAACGATGTATCTTGTGTAATGTGTGGTCAGTGTATCGCTGCTTGCCCTGTTGGTGCGCTCAGCGAAAAAGACTCTACTAAAGACGTTTGGAACGCTATCCACGACGAAACCAAACACGTTGTTGTTCAGGTTGCTCCTGCTGTTCGTGCTGCAATCGGCGAAGAGTTTGGTATGGAAATCGGCACACGTGCTACAGGCAAAATGGTTGCCGCTATTAAGAGAATTGGCGTAGATAAAGTATTCGATACAGACACAGGTGCTGACCTTACCATTATGGAAGAGGGAACAGAGTTCATCAACAGAATTAAAAACGGCGGCAAACTGCCTATGATTACATCATGCAGCCCCGGTTGGATTAAATTCTGCGAACACAACTACCCTGACTTTTTGGATAATCTGTCATCATGCAAATCTCCTCACGAGATGTTTGGTGCTATTATTAAATCTTACTATGCTGAAAAAATGGGTATCAACCCTGCTGATATCTATGTTGTATCTGTAATGCCGTGTACTGCTAAAAAGTACGAGGCTCAGAGAGAAGAAATGAAAGGTACTGGCTACCGTGACGTTGACGCAGTTATCACTACAAGAGAACTCGCTAAGATGATTAAAGAGTGCGGTATAGACTTCGTTAAACTTGCTGATGAAGAATTTGACAATCCTTTCGGCCCCGCTACAGGTGCAGGCGTTATCTTTGGTGCTACCGGCGGTGTTATGGAAGCGGCTATCAGAACAGTATACGAAATCCTTGAGGGCAAAGCGATGGATAACATTGAATTTGCTGCCGTACGCGGTACAGATGGTATTAAAGAGGCTGAAGTTGAAGTTGCTGGCAAAAAAGTACGTGTTGCAGTTGCTCACGGCCTTGGAAATGCACGTAAACTTCTCGATAGTATTAAATCAGGCGAGAAAAACTATGAATTTATTGAGATTATGGGTTGCCCCGGCGGTTGCGTAACAGGTGGCGGTCAGCCTATCGTATCTGCAAGAGTTCAGGCTCAGGTAGATGTTAAATCACTTCGTGCAAAGGCACTTTATGACGAAGACAGAGCATCAACTCTGCGTAAATCTCACGAGAATCCTGCTATTAAAGAACTTTATTCCGAGTTCCTTGGCGAGCCTTGTGGACATAAATCTCACGAACTGCTGCATACTCACTATACAGACAGATCTGATGTATAATTAATTTTAAAACCCGTCGCTTGTGCGACGGGTTTTTGTACAATATCTTACATATTTTCTCATTAAAATACATGTTTTTTGCAGTAATGTTACTTAAAGATTACAAATTGCCAAAAAAACACGTTCAAGAAATTATTTCTATTGACTATTATTTTGTTAGATGATAAAATTATAATAAGCAGTACCATCTGCTTGAATAAGTATACTATTTTATAGGAGGATACATAGTATGAAAGCATTAAAAAGAATATCCGCTATTGTGATTTCTTTGGCTATGGTTATGTCCTGCGCATTTTCATCAGTGGTTTTTGCTGCTGAAATGAACGATGTCACAGCGGACAACCCATATTACAAAGCAATCAATGATTTAGTTGGAAAAGGCATTATCAATGGTTACCAGAACGAAGACGGTACATACAGTTTTAAATCTGATGGTAACATTACAAGAGCAGAGTTCTGCGCGATTATTTCACGTGCAGATGCTCCTACAGGTTACAATTTTGTAAGCACAAAATCAAGTTTTACAGATGTTGCTGCAGATAATTGGGCATCTCCGTATATCGAATACGCAGTAAATCGTAAAATCGTAAATGGTATGGGCGACGGCACTTTTGCCCCCAATGCCCCCGTTACATATGCTCAGGCAATCAAAATGATTGTTTGCGCACTTAACTATGGCTATGCTGCTGAGGCAACCACCCCTTGGTATAACACATATCTTGAAATTGCTAACGCATTAAAACTTACCAATAATGCATATGGCTCTGCAGAACTGCCCGCTATCCGTGGTTTGGTGGCTCAGCTGGTATATAATATGAACGGCACTGCCCCTGCAGTACAAAAAGGTTATGATGAAAATGGAAATCCTACTTACGGACAGGGTAACTCCACTTTCGAAGAACAGAGTAAAGGTACTGAAGAAATTGAGGGACAACTCGTTGCAGTATTCAGAAAAGCGCTTGATGGCAACACAGACGGCATTGCAAATAAGCAGGTTAAATTGAACTCTAACGGAACGGAAATACTCTTTAATGTGGGTTCGTACTCTATGGATGACCTTGCTGAATTGTTGGGATACGAAGTAAAAATTGCATATTCCGAAGATGATTCCGGTAGATTTGTGATCGAAAGAATCAGCAAAACATCTTCTAACGAAGTGTATGTTGTTGAAGATATCGATATCAACAAATCAAGTGTTACAACTTCTTCTATGGAATACTATGATGATAACGCAAAAAATGGTATCGCTAAACTTGATTTTGCATCTGATATGAAAGTTTTAGTAAATGGTGGTGCAAAAGCATCAGGTTGGGTTGGCGATCTTCAACTTGAGTGCGGAAATATTACTTTTATCGATTATAACGACGATGGCTCTATGGATGTAGCATTTGTTAAGAGTTATGAAACTATTTATGTTAAGAGTGTAACAAAAAATAAAAATGTTTACACTGTATATGATAAATTTACAGGCAATATCGACGGTAATAATATAACATTTAACGATGATACACAGGATATCACAGTTAAAGTAGCAAATAACAATTCTGATACACTTGCTGACGGAACACTTGCAAGTATTGCTGCAAATAATATCTTATCTTTTGCACGTTCTGCAACTGACTTTGATGAAATTGAAATTATCGTTTCTAAGAAAACCGCTTCCGGAAGTTCTTCAGCAAGCGAAGTAAAAGGTTTAAACGATACAGCACAGACTGTAACATTAGGCAATAAAGAATTTGTTTACAGCGATTTTTACATTGATAATAAAGACAATGCTACATATCCGCAGAATTTGAATGTTGGTGATATGTGTACTGCCTACCTCGACTTTACAGGTAAACTTGCTGCAGTTGATAAAAAAGAAGCAACAGTTAATTATGGTTATATAATCAATGTTGCCGCTGCTTCAAACGATATAGATTCTGATGTTTATGAAGTTTTACTTTATAACAATGGTATCAAAAAATTAACCGTTGCAAAGAATGGTTTCAAAATTAACGGTTCAACTGCTGATCCTGCTGATTTGGAACAGAAAATTAAAGATTCTGCAGATGTAGTAAATGCTCAACTTGCTTCTGATAAAAAAGATAATGCAACCAAAGCAGTTCTTGTTAAATATGAACTTGCAAACAACGGTCAGTTAAAATCAGTTACTACTTTGGATTCCGGTACTACAGTAATGATTGCAGATGCATTCTCGTATTCATCAAGCGTATTTACAAAAAGTCCCGATAAAATAACCATTAATGATACTACTAAGGTGTTCCTTGTACCTAAAGACAGAACTGTGCAGTCAAGTTACAAAATGGGTAAAGGTAATCTGACAAATGGCGAAACATACTATGTTCACGCTTTTGATATTGAAAACAATATCGCAAAAGCAATCGTTGTTTATGGACAGGACGTTAAGATTAAACCTACATCAGAAACAATTCTTGTTAAAAAGATTACCAGTGTTTCCAACAGCAATAGCGAACCCGTTAAAGAACTTGAATATTACACATTCAGCACAGTTGGTGGTGAGTCTAAGAAATATCTTACTAAAGAGTCAACCACACTTGACGGCGTTGAACCGGGCGATGTAATTAAAGTTCTTCTTGATGGCAGTGTTGTAGAAAAAGTTCTTCCCATATTCGATTCAAGCGAACTTGCAATTTACACGGGTACTGAAATGGGCAACAACTATGGTACTAATGTAGGTGATGGCTTGGGCGATGGAAGAGTTAAATATGCTATCAACAGCGATAACTCATATTTTGTAACATTTGGTAAAGTTAAATTGAGTCCTGCAGAGTCTAAAGGTAATGGTGTTATGGAAGTTGAGTATATAGTTGATGACAAGAATAATAATGATGACAGTGATGATGATAAAGTAACCAATACATATGTAGGTGTTACAGACGCTGTAGTTTATAGTTTTGATGCTGATGCTACAGATAATGAATTCTTCTTAAAGGCTTCACGTGATGCTATTTACGATGAAGCAGGTAGTGAGTCTAATGTTCTTGTAATAAGTAGCCATAGCGACGGTTCATACAAAGGTATAATTATTTTTGAATAATTCATAATTTTAAAACGAGGTCCATTATGGACCTCGTTTTTAGAACTTATAAAAATCAAAAAGCCGAGTAATTTTACTCGGCTTTAACTTTTAATATTAAACTAACAATGCTAATACAAAAGATGTAATTACGAACAGTATAGCCACAACTGTGGTTGCTCTTGAAAGCATAC
>JAZSBW010000200.1:0-1603 GCA_045602585.1 Clostridia bacterium | reverse complement strand
TTTTCATCTGCTTCGTCTTCAATAAGATACTTACGAAGCACTTCCCATTTGAAAATATACACACCCATAGATGCGTGATTACTCTTTGGATTAGCAGGTTTTTCTTCAAATTCATATATAGAACCGTCGGGATTGGTATTCATAATACCGAAACGGCTTGCCTCCTCAATCGGCACATCACGCACGGCGATAGTGCACTCGGCATCGTTATCTATATGATATTTAAGCATTTTTGAATAATCCATTTTATAGATATGGTCGCCCGATAAAATAATTACATTTTTAGGGTTATACCGCTCAACAAAGGGGATATTCTGGTATATAGCATTTGCGGTGCCTTTGTACCACTCCATTTTTTCGGATTGGGCATATGGAGGCAGAATGTGTACACCGCCAAAATTCCTGTTAAGTCCCCAAGGCTGTCCGTTGCCTATATAATTGTTAAGTTCCAAAGGCTGATACTGTGTCAAAATGCCCACTGTGTCAATGCCAGAATTAACACAGTTTGAAAGCGGAAAATCGATGATTCGGTATTTACCGCCAAACGGCACGGCAGGCTTGGCTGTTTTGTGCGTAAGCACCAGCAGTCTGCTTCCCTGACCTCCGGCTAAAAGCATAGCAATACATTCTTTTCGTCTGTCTAACATAAGACATAACCCCCTATTTTTATATATTTGTATATTACTTGTTGCCCTTATTGTCTTTGTTCTCTTTTACATAATATACGGTTGAAAGCGGCGGTAGCGTAATAGAAATTGATTGTTCAAATCCGTGCATTACAATGTCTTTTGTTTTTACTTTTCTAAGCCTTGTGCCCGAGCCGCCATACTTGGCAGCGTCGGTTGAAAGCACAGGTTTATATACACCTTTTTCGGGAACACCTATGCAATATTCTTTTCTCTCTACAGGGCAGAAGTTACACACAACAATAACTTCGTTGCCAGCCTTATCCCGACGGACAAAAGATATTACACTCTGGCTATGGTCGTCGTGAGATATCCAACTAAATCCCTGCCAGTCGGAATCGTTTTCCCAAAACGGCTTACTCTCAATATAAAATCCGTTAAGTTCCTTTACAAATTTTTGCATTTTCTTATGCTTGTCATACTCTAATATAAACCACTCAAGCGGATTTTCGTAATTCCACTCTATAAACTGAGCAAACTCATTGCCCATAAAGTTAAGTTTTTTTCCGGGATGCGCCATCATATACGCATAAAACGCACGCAGATTAGCAAACTTATCTTCATAATTACCTGGCATTTTGCCTATCATAGAGCATTTACCATGCACAACCTCGTCGTGCGAAAGCGGCAGAATATAATTTTCGGAAAAGGCATACGTCATAGAAAATGTAAGGTCGTTGTGCCTGCCTTTTCTGAAAAGCGGGTCGGTGGACATATACCCTAAAAGGTCGTTCATCCATCCCATATTCCATTTAAAGTTAAATCCAAGCCCCCCGTCATACGCAGGTTTTGTAACCATAGGAAATGCTGTGGACTCCTCGGCAACCATTATAACCGACGGGTCAAACGCAAATGCAGCATTGTTCATATCGCGTAAAAATTCAATTGCATCAAGATTGTAATTGCCGCCATACTGA
>JAZSBW010000199.1:0-13946 GCA_045602585.1 Clostridia bacterium | reverse complement strand
GAAAAAAACGCAAATAGAAAAACTTATGGATGAATTGTTTGAATAAATGAAAAAAGAGAGTTGTTAATAATAACAACTCTCTTTTAAATTTGTTTAAATTAAACCAATTCGATAATAGCCATTTCAGCAGCGTCACCGCGTCTGGGGCCAACTTTCAAAATACGCGTATATCCACCGTTGCGCTCAGCGTATTTGGGAGCGATTTCAGCGAACACCTTAGTCACAACGTCTTCTTTAGTAATAAATGCCAACGCCTGACGTCTTGAATGGAGCGTATTATCCTTGCCCAATGTAATCATTTTCTCTGCAAGGCTTCTTACTTCTTTAGCCTTTGCAAGAGTGGTTTCAATTTTGCCGTTCTCCAGAAGTGAAGTAACGAGATTGCGAAGCATAGCCATTCTATTATCGGTTGCTTTACCTAATTTTCTTGTTCCGGGCATATCAGTACCTCCTTTTTACAATAGTTATCTAAAACATTAAATGTTTATCTTATTCGTCGTAGTCTTTAGCAAACGTAAATCCGAGTGCGGCAAGTTTGCCAATAACTTCTTCCAATGACTTTCTGCCAAGATTTCTTACCTTCATCATTTCGCTTTCAGATTTGTTTACCAAATCTTCAACTGTGTTGATGCCGGCACGTTTGAGGCAGTTGAATGAACGTACAGAAAGGTCAAGTTCTTCTATAGTCATTTCAAGAACCATGTTCTTTTTGTTGTCCTCTTTCTCAACCATGATATCTGTGTTCTTAATCTCATCAGTGAGGTCAATAAACAGACTCATATGGTCATTTACTACCTTAGCGCTTAAAGAAAGTGCCTCTTCAGGAGTGATGGTGCCGTCTGAAGTAATCTCAATAGTGAGTTTATCATAATCGGTTACCTGACCCACTCTTGTATCGGTAACATAATAGTTAACCTTTTCGATAGGAGAATAAATAGAGTCAACGGGAATTACACCGATGATATTCTGGATTTTCTCCTTATTCTTTTCGCTGGTAACATAACCTCTGCCGTTTGAAAGAGTGATTTCCATATACAACTTGGCGCCTTCGTCCAAAGTAGCGATGTGTAAATCGGGATTTAAAATCTCTACCTCGTGGTCGTAGCGGATATCTCCTGCGCGAACCTCACCGGGGGTATTAGCCTCGATATAAACGGTTTTTGTAGTATCGGAATGAACTTTGGTTATAAGTTTTTTAACATTTAAAACTATTTCAGTAACGTCTTCTTTTACTCCGGGGATAGTGGAAAACTCATGAAGAACGCCATCAATTTTAATGCTGGTAGCAGCACTTCCGGGCAAAGACGAAAGCAAAACACGTCTTAAAGCGTTACCGATTGTGGTACCGTAGCCACGCTCTAACGGTTCAATCTCGAATTTGGCGAAGGTGTTGTCTTCACTTTTTTCTACACATTCAACCCTTGGCTTTTCCATTTCAATCATGCTATAATCCTCCATTCCGGCTTATTGATAACATAAGTAATCCGATGTTCTCTGCCGAATAAAACGGCAGAGAAATCTAATTACATAGTTATGCAAACTGATAAGACAATTATTATTTAGAGTACAACTCTACGATTAAGTGTTCTTCAACATCGAAATCGATATCATCTCTCTCAGCCAAAGCAATAACTTTACCTGTAAGAGTGTTTTTGTCCATATCCAGCCATTTCGGAACTATTCTTGAAGAATTTGCTTCAACGATTTCTTTCATTCTGTCAGAGCCCTGAGTTTTCTCTTTAAGAGAAATTACATCGCCAACTTTAACACGATATGAAGGGATGTCAAGTTTTTTGCCGTTTACAAGAATGTGACCGTGGTTAACCAACTGTCTTGATTCTCTTCTTGTGTTGGCAAGACCTAATCTGAATACTACATTATCCAGTCTTGATTCTAAAATCTGAAGCAAATTTTCACCGGTAACACCGGGCATTTTCATTGCTAATTCATAGTATTTATGGAACTGTTTTTCCAACATACCGTAGATGAATTTAACTTTCTGTTTCTCGGTAAGCTGGCGTCCGTACTCACTTTGCTTTCTTCTCATAGGTCTGGGATTTCTGTTAGATGATTTGTCAATACCCATAACAGAAGGCTCAATACCTAAGGTCCTGCATCTTTTCAATACAGGTTGCATATTTCTAGCCATTTGTTTATCCTCCTAACTTCAAAAATTAAACTCTTCTTCTTTTGGGCGGTCTGCAACCGTTATGAGGAATAGGTGTTACGTCTTTAATCATACTAACTTCCAAGCCTGCGGTCTGCAAAGCACGGATAGCCGCTTCTCTGCCTGCACCGGGGCCTTTAACATAAACCTCTACTGTTTTCAGTCCGTGCTCCATAGCAGCCTTAGCAGCAGTTTCTGCAGCCATCTGCGAAGCGAAAGGTGTGCTCTTTCTTGAGCCGCGGAAGCCAAGGCCGCCGGAACTTGCCCATGAAAGTGCGTTACCTGCTGTATCAGTGATAGTTACGATTGTATTATTGAAAGTGGAAGCGATATGAGCTGCTCCACGTTCAATATTCTTCTTTTCACGTCTTTTACGTGTTCTTTTTGGTTGAGCCAATTCTTATCCCTCCCTGATTATTTCTTCTTACCAGCGATAGTCTTCTTAGGACCTTTTCTGGTACGTGCATTATTTTTGGTATTCTGACCTCTTACGGGCAAACCGCGTCTGTGACGCAAACCACGGTAGCATCCGATTTCGATAAGTCTTTTAATATCAAGAGCTGTCTGTCTGCGCAAGTCACCCTCAACAGTGTAATCTCTGTCGATGATTTCTCTGAGTTTTGCTACTTCTTCATCAGTCAGGTCTTTAACTCTTGTATCCGGATTAACACCGGCTTCTTTTAAAATTTTCTTTGAGCTGGGCAGACCAATTCCGAAAATGTAGGTAAGGCCAACCTCAACTCTTTTTTCTTTTGGTAAGTCAACGCTTGCTATTCTCGCCATTGAATTTTCACACCTCCTGTGTTTGTTTCGCTTTCCTTGTATATTCATTATAAATAACTACAAGGTTATAAAACGCATCTCACGTTTTATACAGCCGCCCCTGTAAGCTATAAACAATATATAAAATCCAAAGTCAAAGCAAAGTTTTAATCAACCCTGTCTCTGTTTGTGCTTGGGATTTTCACAGATAACCATGATGTTACCTTTTCTTTTTATAATTTTGCATTTTTCGCAAATCGGTTTAACAGATGGTCTTACTTTCATAATTACATTACCTCCATTTAATTTTATCGTGGATTATTTTGCCCTCCAAGTAATGCGGCCTTTGGTAAGGTCATAGGGTGACAGTTCAACTGTCACTTTATCACCGGGCAAAATTCTGATAAAATTCATCCTGAGTTTGCCCGAAATATGAGCAAGAACCCTGTGCCCGTTTTCAAATTCTACTTGAAACATTGCGTTTGGCAGAGCCTCAATGACTGTGCCTTCAAGTTCTAATACATCTTCTTTAGCCATGATTAAAACCTCCCTACTAATTAATGTCGCTCTCCGCGGTGAGATTACCTTTGAATTCTGATAAAGCCCTTCGGATTGCCTTATCGGTTATTCCGCTTTGCAGTTTTTCGCAAACACCGATGTTTGCCGGGCCTGCATATTCAATATGCTTTATCTTTTTCTTCTTTGGTTTACTCACTTTTCTGTTTTTACCGTCACATAAATATATAAATTGGTTTTCAACTGATAAAACTACAAAACATTTACCCTTTTCTCTGCCTGATACAGCAATTACGAAATCTCCGGGTTTAATGCTCAAGCCTATCACCTCTGTAAATCAGTAAGCAATTCGGGTTCACCGTCTGTTATCAGAACGGTGTTCTCATAATGTGCTGCCAACGACCCGTCTGCCGTTACGACCGTCCAGCCGTCACGCAGGGTGTTGATAGCGAACCCTCCTTGGTTAACCATTGGCTCTATAGCAAGGGCCATTCCCTTAACGAGCCTTATTCCATGTCCCGCTTTTCCGTGATTAGGAATTTCGGGGTCTTCATGAAGATTTTTGCCTATACCATGCCCACAGTAATTTCTGACAATGCTAAATCCGTTTTTTTCTACATAATCCTGAATTGCTGCAGAAATCGTGTAGAGTCTTTCGCCGTGACGTGCATATTTAATACCTTCGTAAAAACTCTGTTTTGTAACATCAATGAGTTTCTGAGCCTCATCGGATATATTACCAACAGCGTATGTTCTGCACGCATCACCATGATAACCGTCTATCACAGCGCCTATGTCAAGACTTATGATATCGCCGTGTTTTAACTTTTCAGCAGACGGAATACCATGAATTACAACATTGTTTACAGAAGCACAGATACTTGCGGGGAAGCCGTTATAATTAAGGAAAGACGGCTTCGCTCCTTGACTTAATATGAATTCTTTTGCAATCGTATCAAGTTCTTTAGTTGTTACTCCGGCTTTAACATAAGGTTTAAGCGCTTCAAATGTGCCATAGACAATCTTGCCTGCACGGCGCATTTTATCTGCTTCTAAAGATGATTTAATATAAACCATAATTTATCGCTCCATACACTTAAACTAACTCGTAGCCGATAGCCTTGAAAACTTCCTCCGTTGTGTGGCGAACATCTTCCCTACCAACAACTGTAACCAGTTTGCCTGTTTCCTCATAATATTTGATGAGGGGCTCTGTCTGCTCGTGATAAACCGCCAATCTTTTAGCGATTGTTTCAGGGTTATCATCTGCTCTGGTAACGAGTGCTTCGCCGCATTTTTCACACAAACCGCCTTTAGAAGAAGGATTCATAACCACGTGATATGTGGCTGCGCATTTTGGACATTCTCTTCTACCCGAAAGGCGCTCCATAATAACTTCGTCATCTACATGAAGTGAAATGACATAGTCTATATCTACTCCTTTTTCGTCTAACGCTTTAGCCTGTGCTATAGTACGGGGAAATCCGTCTAATATAAATCCGTTTACACAGTCCGGCATAGAAATGCGGTCGTCTAAAAGACGAATAACCACATCATCGGGAACGAGCTGCCCGTTGTCTATATATTCCTTAGCCTCAATGCCTACCTGTGTACCACTCTTAATTGCATTTCTTATTATCGCGCCTGTGGAAATAGCAGGGATTGAAAGTTTTTCTTTAAGTTCCGCTGCCTGAGTTCCTTTTCCCGCTCCGGGAGCGCCTAACATAATAAGTTTCATATTACCACCTACAGTCTTAATTGATTATTCTAAAAATCCTTTGTAGTGGCGCATTAACATCTGAGATTCAATCTGTTTAACGGTTTCAAGTGCAACACCAACCATGATGAGCAATGAAGTACCGCCAATTGAAATCTGGAATCCGATAAATTTACCTATGATTAAAGGTAATGCAGCGATAACACCCAAGAACAGTGCACCTGTAAGAGTAATCTTAGATAAGATTCTGCTTATAAAGTCGCTGGTGGGTTTACCGGGGCGAATACCGGGTACAAAACCGCCGTTCTTCTTCATATTGTTAGCAATTTCAATAGGATTGAACTGAATTGCTGTATAGAAATATGTGAAGAAGATGATGAGCAATACATACATTACGATATAGAACCATGAGTTAGGTGAAAGAACATTGAGAACTTTCAGCCAGAAACCGCCGGTAGGAGCACCGAACAGGTTCATAAGTGTGGAGGGGAATGCCATTATCGACATAGCGAAGATAATCGGAATAACACCTGCCATAGACACTTTAATCGGAATATGTGTGCTCTGGCCACCGTACATTTTACGGCCAACCATACGTTTTGCATACTGAACAGGAATACGTCTTTCAGCATCGTTTATAAATACAACGAACACTACCATAGCGATTGCAATAACTGCGATTGCTATAAGTGCCCAGATGTTGAGCGCACCGGCCTTGAAGTTATTGAACAGACCGATTACACCTGAAGGAATACCTGAAACAATACCTGCAAAGATAATCATTGAAATACCATTGCCAATGCCGTTTTCGGTAATCTTCTCACCTAACCACATAAGGAATGCTGTACCTGCTGTAAAGGTAACAACGATTGTGATGAATGACAACACACCGGGATTTTCAACTGCGCCTTTAATACCGAAGTACAAGCCTGTAGCCTGAATAAGCGCAAGAATAATTGTACCGTATCTTGTCCATGAAGCAATTTTCTTTCTGCCCTCTTCGCCTTCTTTTGACATACGCTCAAGAGCAGGGATTGCTACAGTTAACAGTTGCAAAATAATTGAACTGTTAATGTAAGGGGTGATACTCATAGCAAAAATTGTTGCATTTGAGAACGCACCACCGGAGAAAGAATCCATCAACGCGAACAGTGAACTGCCGTCGCTGACGAGTTCGGCAAGTGCTGCACTGTTAAGACCGGGAACCGGAATAAAGGTACCGAGTCTGAACACTGCCAGCATTAAAAGTGTAAAAAGCATTTTCTTTCTCAATTCAGGGATTTTCCAAGCATCTCTAATTGTCTGAAACACTTTATATCACCTCTGCCTTTCCGCCGGCAGCTTCGATTTTCTCCTTAGCACTTGCTGTGAATTTAGAAGCCTTTACGGTAATTTTTTTATCAAGTGTACCATTACCTAAAACTTTAATTCCATCACATACTTTTTTAATAACGCCTGCCTCTTTCAATGCTTTTGCATCAACTACTGCACCGTCATCAAAAATATTAAAATCGGAAACCTTGACTTCCGCATATACTGTTGCAAAAATGTTTGTAAAACCGCGTTTGGGAAGACGTCTGTAGATAGGCATCTGTCCACCTTCAAAGCCCAGTCTTACGCCACCGCCTGAACGAGCGTTCTGACCCTTGTGACCGCGACCTGCTGTTTTACCGTTACCGGAACCGTGACCTCTACCGATTCTTTTAGAGTTTTTTGTAGTACCGGGTGTGGGAGCAAGTTCATATAATTTCATGCAAGGCACCTCCTTTTTTATTAGATTTCTTCTACTTTTACCAAGTGATTAACTTTTTTAACCATACCTCTTATTTGAGGTGTGTCGTTATGAATTTTTTCGCTTCTTATTTTAGTCAAACCCAAAGCAGCAACAGTTGCAATCTGGTCTTTTTTGCTGCCGATTGTGCTTTTGACTAAAGTAACTTTTAAATTAGCCATTTCGCTTTCCTCCTCAAATATTTTAAACGCTCAAACTATTAACCTAACAACTCTTCAACTGTTTTGCCTCTGAGTTTTGCAACTTCTTCAGCAACCATTAAGTTTTTAAGGCCTTCGATTGTAGCATTTACCATATTACGGGGATTGTTGCTGCGCAGTGACTTAGTTCTGATATCACGGATACCGGCGAGTTCCAATACCGCTCTAACGCCGCCACCTGCAATAACTCCTGTACCTTCACCGGCAGGCTTTAACAATACTCTACCTGCACCAAACTCACCAATAACTTCGTGAGGAATTGTGGTATTTACCATAGGAACGGTAATCATATTTTTCTTAGCGTCGTCAATTGCTTTTCTAACAGCGTCGGGGATTTCAGCAGATTTACCTGCACCGGCACCTACGTGACCGTTTCCGTCACCAACTACAACCAACACGCTGAAACGCATTGTTCTACCGCCCTTTACAGTTTTAGCAACACGATTGATGCTTACAACCTTTTCCTGTAAATCTAAAGTACTTGCATCTATTCTTTCCATAAAACTGGCCAAACCTCCTTTTTCTTAGAAATCTAATCCGCCTTCTCTTGCACCGGCGGCAAGTTCTGCAACTCTACCGTGATAGATATAACCGCCACGATCGAAAACTACCTGCTTAATACCTTTTTCGATAGCCTTCTTTGCAACTGCAATGCCTACTGCTTTTGCTGCTTCTTTATTACCACCATTGGTAATGTTTGCTTTTACATCAGCATCAAGTGAAGAAGCGGCTACTAAAGTAACACCTGCAGTGTCATCAATGATCTGTGCGTATATATTGCTGGAACTTCTGAATACGTTCAGTCTGGGACGTTCAGCAGTACCGCTTACATTTTTTCTTACGCGGTAATGTCTTTTAATTCTCTGATCGTTACTGCTCTTTTTATTAACCATGACCATAACTCCTTTCTTAAAAAGTAAATCTGTATCTCCGCTTTAACAAACGGGATTAACTTTTTCAGGATATAAAAATCAAAATGGGTTTCAAGAAATACTGAATTATTTCTTACCGCCTGTTTTACCTTCTTTTCTCCTGATATGCTCATCAGCATATTTAATACCTTTGCCCTTATATGGCTCGGGGGGACGTTTCTCACGAATCTGTGCTGCAATCTGTCCTACAATCTGTTTGTCGATACCTTTAACGATAATTGTGTTGGCATCGGGTGCCTCCAGTGTGTAATCGTCAGTATCTTCAAACTCTACCGGATGAGAAAAGCCCAGGTTCAGAGTTAATTTCTTTCCCTGTTTTGCACAACGGTAACCTACACCGTTAATTTCGAGTTTTTTCTCGAAGCCGTCTGTAACACCAACAACCATGTTGTTCAAGAGTGTTCTTGTCAGGCCGTGGAAAGATCTGTTTTCTTTTTTATCGTTAGGTCTGGTCACAACGATCTGTGCACCATCCTGTGCAATAGTTATTTCCTTACGGAATTTCTTTGTTAAAGTACCTTTAGGGCCTTTAACCACTACCTCGTTCTCAGGGCTTACTTTAACTTCAACACCTGCGGGAACGTTGATAGGCATATTTCCTATTCTTGACAATTATCTCACCTCCTGAAAGTCATTACCAAATAAATGCTAATACTTCGCCACCTACATTTTCACTTCTTGCTTTTTTATCGGTCATAATACCTTTAGAAGTTGAAATGATAGCGATACCGAGACCTCTTAATACTCTCGGAAGTTCATCTTTACTTGCGTATACTCTCAAACCGGGTTTTGAAATCCTCTTGAGTCCTGTAATAACTTTCTGTTTGTTAGGACCATATTTAAGAGTAACTTTTATAATGCCTTGCAGTCCGTCCTCTATAACTTCATAACCTGCAATATAACCTTCTTCCAGTAAAATCTTAGCGATTTCCACTTTAATCTTTGATGAAGGAATACTAACGGTTTCATGTTTGGAAGAATTCGCGTTTCTGATACGTGTGAGCATATCAGCAATCGGATCTGTTATCTGCATTTTGCTACCTCCTTTTTTGTAGTCTGTAGTTCTATATTATTTCGTCCGGTCTTACCAACTTGCTTTTCTAACACCGGGAATCTGACCCTTATAAGCCAACTCTCTGAAACAAATACGGCAAATACCGTATTTTCTAAGGTATGCGTGGGGTCTGCCGCAGATTTTGCATCTGTTATATTCTCTTGTGCTGAATTTCTGCTTTTTCTGCTGCTTTAATATCATTGCCTTTTTAGCCATGTATTGTTACCTCCCCTCAAGCCTTTATAAACGGTGCACCCATCAGTGAAAGAAGTTCTCTTGCTTCTTCGTCTGTGTTTGCTGTTGTAACGAATATAATATCCATACCTCTGATTTTGTCTATTTTATCATAGTCAATTTCCGGGAATATAAGCTGTTCTTTAATACCCAGTGCGTAGTTACCGCGTCCGTCGAAAGAGTTTGCGCTGATACCATGGAAGTCTCTTACACGTGGAAGAGCAACTGAGAACAGTCTGTCCATGAATTCATACATCTTTTCGCTTCTTAAGGTAACTTTGCAGCCGATGTTCATGCCTTCTCTGAGTTTAAAGTTAGCAACAGATTTCTTTGCTTTTGTAATAACGGGTTTCTGGCCTGTTATAGCAGCAAGGTCTGAAACGGCAGCTTCAAGTGCTTTTGCATTATCCTTAGCCTCGCCAACGCCGATGTTGATAACGATTTTTTCGAACTTAGGAATCTGCATGGGGCTTTTGTATCCGAACTTCTCCATCATAGCACTTCTAACTTCGTTTTCGTATTTATCTCTAAATCTTGCCATTGCCGAAAATCCTCCTCTCAACCAAAAATTATTTCTCAAATACTTCTGAGCAGTTTTTGCATACTCTTACCTTTGAACCGTCGTCGAGTAATTTGTAACCGATACGGGTTGCTTTACCGCAAGAAGGGCACACGTGCATAACTTTGCAAGCGTAAAGTGCTGTCTCCTGGGTAATGATACCACTCTGGTCACCCTGTTTTCTGGGTTTAACATGTTTTGTAGCCATGTTAACACCTTCAACGATTACTTTTCTTGAAGCGGCGTCAACTGATAAAACTTTGCCTTTTTTGCCTTTATCTTTACCGGAGATAACTACTACGTTATCACCTTTTTTAATGCTTACTCTGTTTCTCATTTATCGACACCTCCTTAAAGTACTTCCGGTGCTAATGACAATATCTTCATGTACTCCTTCTCACGAAGTTCTCTGGCGATGGGGCCAAAGATACGAGTACCTGTGGGGTTTTTATCATCTCTTATAATAACAGCTGCATTTTCATCAAATTTGATGTAAGTGCCGTCAGATCTTCTAAGACCTTTAACGCTTCTTACTACAACTGCTTTTACAACGTCACCTTTTTTAACAACACCGCCGGGTGTTGCTTTTTTAACAGAAGCAACTACTACGTCGCCAATGTTGGCATACTTTCTGCGGCTACCGCCTAAAACTCTGATACACATAAGTTCTTTAGCCCGTGTATTATCGGCAACTTTTAATAAAGTCTGCTGTTGTATCACTTAAACTCTCTCCTTCCATTAAAAGATTACTGAGCTTTCTCGGTAATTTCAACCAGTCTCCATCTCTTATCTTTAGAAAGTGGTCTTGTTTCCATAACCTTTACTCTATCGCCTACTCTTGCCACCTGATTTTCATCATGAGCCTTCAGCTTGTAAGTTCTTTTCATAATTTTTCCGTAAAGCGGATGTTTTACGTTATATTCAATAGCAACTACGATGGTTTTGTCCATTTTGTCGCTTACAACTTTACCTATACGGGTTTTTCTGTAATTGCGTTCCATTTACATGTTCCTCCTCTCTTATTAATTAAACAGTTAATTCTCTTTCGCGAAGGATTGTTTTAACTCTTGCAATTGTACGCTTAACATCTGTTATTCTCTGAGGGTTATCAAGCTGATTTGTTGCATGCTGGAATCTTAAATTAAACAGTTCAGCCTTTAACTCTCCTAACTTCTGGTTCAGCTCCATGTCGGTAAAATCTCTGATTTCATTAACCTTCATTCAAATCACCGTCCGTTTCCTGAGCAGCAGAAATGATTTTGCATTTTACAGGAAGTTTGTGGATAGCGAGACGCAGTGCCTCTCTTGCAACTTCCTCATCAACTCCGCCAATCTCAAATAATACTCTGCCGGGTTTAACAACTGCTACCCAGTATTCAGGTGAACCTTTACCGCTACCCATACGAGTTTCAGCAGGTTTTTCTGTAACAGGTTTATCCGGGAAAATTTTAATCCATACCTGACCGCCTCTCTTTGTATAACGAGTCATCGCTATACGGGCAGCCTCTATCTGGTTACTGGTAATCCAAGCGGGTTCTAATGCCTGAATACCAAAATCACCGTTAGAAACAGTATTGCCGCGGAGAGCCTTACCTTTCATGCGACCGCGCATTACTCTTCTGTATTTAACTCTTTTTGGTAATAACATTGCTTATTTACCTCCTTCACCGTTTGCGCCTTTAGCGGCTCTGGGAGCTCTTGCAGGTCTCTGACCACCCTGACGGGGTGCTCTGTTAGTTCTTGGAGCACGCTCTTCTTTGCGTTCTCTGCCAAACTGTGCACTTGCATTGAGGATCTCGCCTTTATAAATCCAAACTTTTACGCCGATTTTGCCGTATGTTGTATCAGCCTCATAGAAACCGTAATCGATGTCTGCTCTGAGTGTCTGCAGCGGAATAGTACCTTCGTGGTAGTGTTCGCTTCTTGCAATTTCAGCACCGCCTAAACGACCTGATACGCAAGTTTTGATACCCTTAGCACCCATTTTCATAGCGCGCTGCATGCACTGTTTCATAGCACGTCTGAAAGAAATTCTGCGCTCTAACTGTGCAGCGATATTCTCAGCAACCAACTGTGCATTAACATCAGCATTTCTAACTTCAACAATATTGAGAACTACAGTTTTATTGATAAGTTTCTCAACTTTTGCTTTAACTTTCTCTTTTTCTGCTCCACTGCGGCCGATAATGATACCGGGTTTAGCGGCATGAACATTAATAACAACTCTGTTATTTGCTCTTTCAATTTCAATAGCAGCAATGCCGGCAGCAAAAAGTTCTTTCTTTAAGAATTTTCTTATGTTGTAATCTTCTACAAGATTATTACCGAAATCTTTTTTGTTAGCATACCATTTGGAATCCCAATCTTTGATAACGCCAACTCTTAATCCGTGCGGATTTACTTTCTGACCCAAAATCGTTACCTCCTTTGCTTAGTTCTTTTCCTTCAGCACAACTGTGATGTGTGAAGTTCTTTTTCTAATTCTGAACGCTCTACCCTGCGCTCTAGGTCTAATTCTTTTAAGTGTAGGTCCCTGAGTAGCGTAGATTTCTGCAACGTAAAGTTTTTCAACGTCCATTTCGTGGTTGTTTTCAGCATTAGCAATTGCAGATTTTAAAAGTTTCTCAACTAACTCAGCAGCAGCTTTAGGTGTAAACTTTAAAACTGCCAGGGCTTCGCCTACGGATTTATTTCTGATAAGGTCGATAACAACCTTTACCTTTCTGGATGAAATACGCGCATAGCTTAATTTAGCTTTTGCAACTTTCTGTTCCATAGTTAATCCTCCTCTCGTGGAATTTCAGTTACCATTATGATTGATTATTTGGATGTTTTTGAACCTGCATGACCTTTAAAGGTGCGTGTAGGAGCAAATTCTCCCAACTTGTGTCCTACCATATCCTCTGTTACATATACAGGCACGTGTTTTCTGCCGTCATGAACTGCGATGGTATGACCAACCATATCGGGGAATATTGTAGATGCACGTGACCAAGTTTTGATAACTCTTTTTTCACCTGCATTATTCATATCGATAATCCTTTTTAAAAGGCGTTCTTCCACATAAGGTCCTTTTTTTACTGATCTTGACATTAGTGAACCTCCTTCCGAAACATTTAAGTTTTACGCGGCAGTTTGTGCATTTGCACAAACTGACCGGCGAATGAATACCAAGCAAAAATTATCTGCCGTTTCTGCGTTTAACGATAAATTTGTTGCTTGCTTTTTTCTTGGAACGTGTCTTGTGACCAAGAGTAGGTTTACCCCAAGGGGTAACAGGTCCTGGTTTACCGATAGGTGATTTACCTTCACCACCACCGTGAGGGTGATCGCAGGGGTTCATAACAACACCACGTACGGTAGGTCTCCAACCCATGTGTCTTTTTCTACCTGCTTTACCGATTGACATGTTCTCGTGATCGCCGTTACCAACTTCACCGATTGTTGCTTTGCAGTCAAGTCTGATTAATCTAACTTCGCCTGAGGGAAGTCTAACCTGTGCATAGCCGTTCTCTTTAGCCATGAGCTGTGCAGAGTTACCTGCTGCTCTAACTAACTGACCGCCTCTGTTGGGGAACAGTTCAATGTTGTGGATTAAAGTACCAACGGGGATATTCTGAATGAAAAGTGCGTTACCGGGTTTGATATCGCAATCAGCACCAGAGCGTACAACGTCGCCAACTTTTAAACCGTTGGGAGCGATGATGTAACTTTTTACGCCGTCTTCGTACTCGATAAGAGCGATGTTTGCGCTTCTGTTAGGATCGTATTCGATTGTACGAACAGTAGCGTTGATACCGTCTTTATTTCTTTTGAAATCAATAATTCTGTATTTTCTTTTGTTTCCGCCGCCTCTGTGACGAACAGTAATTCTACCGTATGAGTTTCTGCCTGAGTGCTTCTTTAAAGGTTCAAGCAAAGATTTCTCGGGAGCAACCTTAGATAATTCCTCAAAGGTTGATACTGTCATAAATCTGCGGGCGGGTGATGTAGGATTAAAACTTCTTAATGCC
>JAZSBW010000198.1:0-5571 GCA_045602585.1 Clostridia bacterium | reverse complement strand
AGGTTCTTGATTTTGTATATGAGTTTCAAGATAACAAAAACTGCGAAAGAATAGTTAAGTATTTAAAAATATAATCTATACGCAAGATAAAGGTGATTAATAAATGAAAAAAGTAATTACGTATGGAACATTTGACCTACTTCATTATGGCCATATAAATCTCTTGAAAAGAGCAAAGAAACTTGGAGATTATTTAATTGTTGCAATATCAACAGATGAATTTAACTTGAATAAAAAAAACAAGAAATGCTATTTTACATATGAGCAACGGAAATCTTTGGTTGAATCAATACGATATGTTGATTTAGTAATACCTGAAACAAATTGGGAACAAAAACGAAGTGATATGCATGAATATCATATAAATACGTTTGTTATTGGTGACGATTGGAAGGGAAAATTTGATTACTTAATGAATGAAGGAGTAGATGTGGTTTACTTGTCAAGAACCCCTGAAATTAGTACAACAAAAATTAAAAATGATCTGTTAAAATAATTTTAATTTTTGAATTACAATCACAAAGTTTGGTAAAAAAGATAAAAATGACACGACCTCTTGCGAGGTCGTTTTATTCTATCTTTTAATTTTCTTTGTAGTCGTTTTTTCAAATTCAATGTCTCTGAATTTAACCCTGTTAATTCTTTTATAATTTGGAAGTGTTTTATTTAATGCATCAATGCCTTCCTGAATACCTGTTCTATCTTCTGCAAAAATTTCTGCAGCAATTAGATTATCTTCGCCATATACAACAACTTCAACTACATTTTCGATATCAGAAATTAAAATTTCCAATTCCTCGGGTGAAACATTTTTTCCGTTATCAAGAATAATAAGATTTTTCTTTCGTCCGTTTATATAAAGGAATCCGTCATTATCAAAATAACCTAAATCGCCCGTTTTGAACCATTCGCCGTCAAAAGCCGCAGCGGTAGATGCTTCGTCTTTATAATAACCGAGCATCACAATATCTCCGCGAACACAAACTTCGTCATCAATTATTTTAACTTCTCCACCTCTTAATGTCTTTCCAACACTACCAATTCTTGAATCGTAAGTAGCATTAACAGATACAATAGGCGAACATTCACTTATGCCATAACCGTTTAATACAATAAAGCCTAAATCCTCAAGACCTTGAAGTGTCGTGGGGTTAGCAGGCGCTCCGCCTGTTACTAATAACTGGAGATTACCACCAAAAGATTCTCGTATTTGTTTAAATAAAATGTGTCTGATATCAATGCCAATTTTCAAAAGTGCTTTATTCAATTTGATAACAGCATTAATAAGTTTTCGTTTCCCCTGTTTGTCAATTGCTTTATTGATTTTCTTATAAATTGCTTCCAACATCATGGGAACCGCAAGGAAATGATAAGGTTTTGCGATAGTTAAATCTTTAAACAAATCTTTCAAACTTTTATTTATAAAGATTGGAACACCTTGCACCAAAGCAGCAAGAATACATGCTGTGAACGCAAATGAGTGGTGAATCGGAAGTGCAGTAAGGTTACCGCCAATAAGATCGGCAAAATCACATGCAGTAACGGCATCAATTACCAAGCCTTTCTGGCAAAGCATTACGCCTTTTGGTTTTCCTGTAGTACCTGATGTATAAATAATAGTGCATAATTTCTCACAATTGATTTCACACTCCAAAAATGCCTTTTCACCATTTTTGATTAACTCCGAGCCTTTTGTTATGTATGAAGCAAAATTATTGAGATTAAGGCAAGTTATATTATTGGTCATATCAGCGGTGTCCTGAAATTTATTTGAGTAAATGAACGCTTCAGAGTCACTTCTCTCGAGCAGTTCACAAATATCATGTGCTTTCAGTTCCTTGTCTACGGGAACAATTGCTCCACCGCCGCATACTACTGCAAAATAACTTACTATCCACTCATAACTGTTTTCGCCAACAAGTCCTACGTGCTTATCTTTAACACCAACACTATACAGATAAGTTCCCATAGCCTCAACATCAGATTTGAACTGGTTGTACGAAATTTCTACTACACCGTCATCACCATTAAATTTAAAAGCAGGATTATTTCCGTAATTTTTAACAACGTACTCCAACAGTTCTTTTAAATTTGTCATTAAGGGGTATTGCTTAGGTATTTTTTTGCCCATTACATTTTCTCCTTATATCATAATAAATTTTTTCTTAATTCTTCTGCAGACGCAGGATGCATATACGAAGGTGCTACATCAAAAACTGTTTTACAACCGCGCAAGCCTTCGTTATACATACGATGGATTGCTCTGGCATATGCAACAAGTACACTCGAAGTGAATTCAGGATTTGAATCAAGTGTGATATTGTATTCTATAATATGTTTATTCTCGTTGTTAAATCCTGTAGTACCTGAACGCAGAACCATTCCACCATGAGGAATACCCTTGTGATTTTTATCAAGTTCTTCCTGAGAAATAAATGTTACTGAAGTATCATAATCAGCAAAATAGTTTGGCATTGTAACAATAGCATCTTCTATTGCTTTTAAATCTGCTCCTTCCTTTGCCACAACATAACACTCTCTTGTATGTTTCTGCCGCGTTGTAAGTTCAGGATTTTCGCCATTCCTTACGGAGTTAATAGCAGACTCAACAGGAACAGTATACTGACGTGCATCTTTAACACCTGATATTCTTCTTATAGCGTCAGAATGGCCTTGACTTACACCTCTTCCCCAAAATGTATAATCTTTTCCATTTGGAAGAATCGCTTGAGCAATTACACGGTTTATTGAAAACATTCCGGGATCCCAACCAGCAGAAATCAAACTAATTTTATCCCCTTTTCGGCTGGCTATATCCACATTCGCAAAATGTTCCGGGATTTTTGCATGAGTATCAAAACTATCGATCACATTAAAGTGCTCGGCAAGTTCCGGAGTTTGCTTTGGTAGGTCATTTGCGCTTCCGCCACACAGAATCAAAACATCTATTTTGTCTTTTAATTCAATTGCTTTGTTTATATGATATACAGGAATTTCTGTGTGAGTTTTAATATCTTCGGGTGCTCTTCGTGTGAAAAGTGCAACTAATTCCATATCATCTGCTGCAGTAACAGCACTTTCTACACCACGTCCCAAATTGCCATAACCGGCAATTGCAACTTTAATTTTCATAAAATGCATCTCCTGTCACAATCTTAAAAGTTATATATAAATTATAATATAATTCAGAGTTTTTTGCAATAAGTTACCTCAATAATTTTCCCAGTTGTATATTCAATATACAATTATTGTGTCATTTTCTCCTGCTTAACTTTATGGTCAATAACATGACGAGAAGCAAGTTCGTTATGAATATCAGCAAGAGAAATTCCCATTTCTATCATAAGCACCATTGTGTGATATGCCAAATCAGCAATTTCATATATAGTTTCTTTTTTATCATTTGCCTTTGCAGCAATAATAACTTCTGTACACTCCTCGCCTACTTTTTTAAGAATTTTATCAATTCCTTTTTCAAATAAATAAGTAGTATATGAGCCCTCTTGTTTATTGATTTTCCTTCCCTTAATAAGTTCTAAAAGCGCATCATAAGAAAAATCATTAATATCTTCGTTTTGCCACAATTTATTTTCAAAACATGAAAATGTTCCTGTGTGACACGCAGGACCATCGGGTACAACTTCAATTACTAATGCATCGCCATCACAATCCGCTTTTATAGAAACAATGTGTTGAAAATTACCGCTTGTCTCACCTTTTAACCATAATTCCTGACGAGAACGGCTATAAAAACATGTTAATTTTTTCTCTAAAGAAATTTTCAAACTTTCTTTATTCATATAAGCAAGCGTAAGGACTTTTTTGCTTACATAATCAACGACAATTGCAGGAATAAGTCCTTTTCCATCAAATTTAAGTGTATCAAAATTTATCATATCGGTATCCTTTCTTATATTCTTACGGGAATATTATTGTTTCTAAGTTCATTTTTTAAATCAAGGATTTGAACCTCTCCAAAATGAAAAATAGAAGCAGCCAATCCTGCATCAACTTTTGGGAGTTCCTTAAACAGTTTGGTGAAATCCGAAATACATCCGGCACCGCCTGAAGCAATTACAGGAACACTTACCACATCGCAAACCGCACGTAGCATTTCAATGTCAAAACCGCCTTTAACACCATCAGTATCAATGGAGTTTACAACAATTTCACCCGCACCCATATCAACACAACGTTTAATCCATCCAATTGCCTCTATACCGGTATCTACTCTTCCGCCTTTGGCAAATACTCTGAATTCACCATTCACTCTTTTTATATCTGCACTAAGAACAACGCATTGATCACCATATCTTTTAGCCGCTTGATAAATCAAATCCGGATTTTTTATTGCACCGGAATTAACACTTACTTTATCGGCACCGCATTTTAATACTCTATCAAAATCCTCCAACGTGTTTATACCTCCTCCAACTGTTAACGGTATAAATACATTTTTTGCTGTCCGGCAAAGTATATCTGTAAAAAGTTTTCTGCCTTCATTGGAAGCGGTTATATCATAAAAAACCAATTCATCCGCCATATTCTCGCTATAATATTTTGCAAGACTTACAGGATCGGAAACATCGGATAACCCTTCAAAATTTACACCTTTTACAACACGCCCATCTTTAACATCTAAACATGGAATAATTCTTTTAGTAATCATTTTGCTACCTCAATTGCTTCTTTTAGCGAAATAGAATTTGTATAATATGCCTTGCCAATTATTGCTCCGTACATATTCATTTGGTGGAGTTTAATTATATCATCAATAGACGAAACACCACCGGAAGCAATAATGTCAATTTTGAATTTATCGGAAAGTTCTTTGTAGAGGGCTATATTTGTACCTTGCATTGCACCATCTTTTGAAATATCAGTACAAATTACTGTTTTAACACCTAAACCCTGCATTTTCTGCATAAATTCATCAAAAGGATACTTACTTTTTTCTGTCCATCCCTTAATTGCAACATATCCGTCTTTAATATCAACACCAACGGCAATTTTATCAGAATAAGTATTAAGTGCCCCAATTAAAAATTTCTCATCAGTAACAGCGGCAGTACCTAAAATAACTCTATCCACACCAATATCTATGTATTTTTTGATTACTTCCATCGAACGTATGCCGCCACCAACTTCAGTAAACATTTGTGTGTTTGCTACAATATTTCTAATTACATCAATATTAGGTGTTTCTCCAGTTTTTGCTCCTTCTAAGTCCACAATATGTATATAATTGGCACCTTGGTTCTTAAAATCAACAGCAATCTCAAGCGGGTTATCAGAGTATATTGTCATATCATTGTAATCACCCTTGTAAAGTCGTACTGCTTTACCGTTATATAAATCAATTGCAGGGAAAATCTTCATATTCAAATTCCTTTCGATTATAACTCACAGAATGCTTTTAATATATTAAGTCCTACATCGCCGCTTTTTTCAGGATGAAACTGACAACCATAAATATTATCAACATTAACAACAGCGGTAACCATTGAACTGTATTCAGCTACAGCACAAACAGAGTCTTCGCACTTGTTAGCAAAATACGAATGAACAAAA
>JAZSBW010000197.1:0-2974 GCA_045602585.1 Clostridia bacterium | reverse complement strand
TTTTTTTCTATTGTCCGTTTTTACTGGACCTGTTCAAATTTACATTTCAGCACCTCTTTTTTAATCTTTATATTTAACAAATACGTTACTCATACCTGTAAAAACACATGTACGCGAAATATTCATATCGCCTTTAACACGCACAGATGTAAAAACTGCATCTGTTTCAAAATAAAGCGGCACAAAAGGACATTCGTCTTTAAAAACAGTATCAAACGATTTATATGCTTTTTTTATACCGTGATTACCTTCTGCAACGTGTATATTATTAAGCGCACCCTCCATAGCGGATGAACCATATCGGAAAAAGTTTTTATCACCACTGCTGCTTAGCATAAACGAAACATCACAATCATTAGAAAAGTCTGTTCTGCCGATAAACATATCGAACTCACCGTTTCCTATGGCAGCAACATATTGCAGATACGGGAGCGCTACAATATTTAAACGGATACCCTCATTACCCATATGTTCAGCAAGGTATGAGGCAAGACGCATTGTATCGTTATTTTCGGAATTAACAATAAGGTTGAAAGATAAACTTAGTTGTTGTTCATTAAAATATTTATCAAGTACACCATCGCCATCAAGGTCAAGCCATCCTGATGCTTTAAGCATTTCTTCTGCCTTACCACGCTCATAAACAGAATGCACATAGTCATTATCAGCAAAATACGCATTAGGATTGATTGGAGATGAAGCAGATGCGGCATGTGTAAACATAACATCTGTAACAATAGCGGATTTATCTATAGCGGTGGCTATTGATTTTCGTACCAAAGAGTCAGACAGTACTGTATTGGCACAGTCAAACCCAAGATAGGTTAGTCTGTTACTTTCGTATTCTTCAGTTGTAAAATCGCCCGCCATAGAAGTATTTCCCCAGGAATAAAGGTCAGTTGTTATTACATCAAACTCCATTGCTTCAAATGAATATTTAGCAATTGATGTATCTTTTATATAAGTTACACACACACTTTCCACATATGGTTTATCGCCATAATAATCTTCATTTTTACTCAATGTAAGTTTGTCTGAAACCATAGTTTCAACTTTGAATTTTCCAGTACCTACTGGAGTAAAATACCTATTTTCAACAGCATACGAATCTGCAGCGGTCTCGGACGGCATAATAGGAAAATCGAGCAGATTTACAAAATTGGACTGCGGTGTAGCAAGGTTAAATACAACCGAGCCATCACTTTGCGCCTCACACGACACCACATTGCTTAAATTCATACTGTATTTTGATGAATACTTACGGATATTTTCGACTGTTGCAACTACGTCTTCAGCACCAAAAGATGTGCCATCATGGAATTTTATCCCCTTTTTTAACCGCACAACATACTGCGTATTACCTGCGCCGGTCGAATAACCTGATGACAATACAGGCGTTGCGGAAAAATCGTTCTCTGTACGGAAAAGACCGTCATATACCAGATACATTATCTCCGATATACTTTTATACCCTGTAACAATAGGATTAAGAGTATCGGGAACATCACAAAACAGACGAATCTCTCCGCCTTTTACCGGTGTAAGATTTTCGTCGGGTGATACTTCTCCTATTAAATCAATATTGTTGCTGCATCCGCACAATAAAAGCAGGCACAACAAAATTGCCGATATTCTCTTCATAAATACCCCTACTCTATATGAACTCGTCTGACACTTATGCATTTGTCAGTATTATCATCAGTTTCAAAAATTGCTCCGCAGAGCATTGATTTACCATACGCTGGCTGAAATTTAGCCGGCATCATAGTAGTTAAACGCTCTATAATAATATCTTTATCCACGCCCAAAACAGAATTAATAACCCCTGTCATACCAACATCACTTATATACCCCGTTCCGTGTGGAAGTATTCGTTCATCTGCCGTTTGCACGTGTGTATGAGTCCCAAAAACGCCGGTAACTTTGCCATCTAAATAAAATCCCATAGCAAGTTTTTCACTTGTTACTTCTGCGTGAAAATCCACAAAAATCATATCGCATTGGTCTTTTATTTTTTCAATTTCTCTGTCAGCCGCTTTAAACGGACAATCCACATTAAGCAGATTTATTCTGCCGACCAAATTTATAACGCCGATTCTTTTATTGCCTGCCTTTATAACCGTGCCGCCTTTTCCGGGAGCAGACGGATAATTTGCGGGACGTATAATATCGCTGTTATCAAGAATATTTTTAACTTCCTTACGGTCAAACGCATGATTTCCAAGTGTAATAACATTTGCTCCGCAATCTGTTATAAGATTATATTCGTGCGGAGTGATCCCGTTACGCACAGCAGAATTTTCGCCGTTTACAATGCAAAAATCTATATCTTCATCTTCTATAAGGTAGCGCAAATTAGCACTCAAAAAGTCTAATCCGCAATCTCCCGTAACATCTCCAACCGCAAGTATTTTCATAATAAAAACCTTTCTGTAATGGTGCAAAAGAGAGTGACAATAAAGCCACTCTCTACTCGCTCATATTATGTGTTTTTTTATTTAGCATATTCTACAGAACGTGTTTCCCTGATTACATTAACTTTAATCTGTCCAGGATATTCCATTTCACGTTCAATCTGTTTAACAATATCTCTTGCTACAAGTACCATATCGTTGTCGTTAATAACCTCAGGTTTAACCATGATTCTGATTTCACGACCCGCCTGAACTGCATAAGATTTTTCAACACCATTGTAACTGTTAGCAATTTCTTCAAGTTTTTCAAGACGTTTAATATAACTTTCAATATTCTCTCTTCTTGCACCGGGGCGTGCCGCAGATATAGCGTCTGCCGCCTGAACAATACAAGCGATAACCGATGTTGCCTCTACATCGCCATGATGCGCTGCGATTGCATGGATAACCTCGTTAGACTCGTGATATTTTTTAGCAATATCCACACCGATGTCAACGTGTGAACCCTCAACCTCGTGGTCGATAGCCTTACCAATATCGTGCAAAAGACCTGCACGTTT
>JAZSBW010000196.1:0-2394 GCA_045602585.1 Clostridia bacterium | reverse complement strand
GTCTGCAGCAAGCCAAGCCACCATATTATCTTTATTGGCAAGCGTGTATGGTATCATTATTATAAAATCTTCATCAGACGGAAGTTCGCTTACATTCATAAGATTATAATACGGCGAAATGGATTGTTCTTCAGTTCCGTATTTTTCTTTTGCAAACACCCACAGGTCAGACTTATTATAAAGCGTGTTCGGATTTGCTACATGATATTTTCCGTATACCTGTGCCTGAATATTGAAAAGATATTCGGGATATACAATATGTTCTCTTATGCCGTTGGGCAATGGCGCATCGGTGAAAACACCGGGGTAAATTTTCATATATGTCTGTATTATGGGGTCATTTTTATCTACCACATACAAATCAATAGTACCGTCGTAAGCGTCTACAACAGCCTTTACCGAATTGCGGATATAGTTTACACCGCCATAACTTTGAGAATACGGGAAATATTCAGATGTTGTGTATGCATCTATTATCCATTTAAGGCGTCCGGCATCGTCTATAACCATATATGGGTCATCATCAAACCGAAGGAACGGAACTGCTTTTTCAACTCTTTCCTTAACATTTCTGTTAATTAAAATTTTGCTGTCGCTTTTAACAAATTCCGAAATCAACATTCTGAAATCAGCATTTTTTACAGAATAAATAAGTCTGTTTAAAAATCCCAGTTTAATGCCACCGGAACCATCATACGAATACTCAACCTCTTCCGAGCCTTCGTAATAGTCAATCTCTCTCAAAGACGAGTTTACAATAACGTAATCGTCCGACGTTTCGCCATAGTAAATTCTCGGTTGGGAAACATTCGGTGCGCCGTCTGCCGATACTGTTGGAATATCTTTAATATAAAATTCCGGCTGACCTTCGGCAGTAACCTTATTAAGCGGATTCATAACTACACCGAAGCCATGAGTAAATCTAAAAATTTCGTTAGCATAACTTTTGGCGGTATCAGGCAGATTTTTCTTGTCTATCTCACGCGGGGCAATAGATACCAAGGTCTGCTTTCCGCCTATATTATAAGACGTAACATCAGAATCGTTGAATTTGTAGTAATTACGTATACCTTGCAAAGAATTAACAGCCGTAATTGTAGAGTTAAAATCTGTTATGCGTATGCTTTCAAACATATCTCTGTTTGTTTCCAGCGACTCAATGGTTAAAGTATCCTCGGCAGGGTATTCCGCCTCACGAACATTTTCTATATTGAACGCCATTTTTGTATATGTCATATTATGTTCAAGATACGGACGTTCTTTAACCGCCTCGTTAGGCTCTACTATAAGTTGCTGAACACCAAATGCCGTTATTGATACTGCTATTAAAACAGCAGGGTATGATGCAATTGATATAACCATTGCCTTATACTTACCCTTAGATAAAAATATAAGGCTTATAACTATAATTGCTATAAGCAAAAACGGTGCAACACGGTAAAAGTTAAACCACACATTAATAGCGGTAAAGCCCGCACCAGCAACATCGCCGAACGAAGAATAAAGCACTTCCTCTGAACGGAATTTATAAGTGATAGCCTGAATAAGGAAAAATATTACTACATTTACAATGTTGTGAATCACAACAGGTTTGTCATAAGTTATCTTCTGGAAATTCAAAAGGCCGTTTACGGCATATATTATAATATAAGATGCTACGCAATAAGCAGTAACCACAAACCATACAGACGAAAAACTGCCCACAAGTGCATCTAAAAACGGTCTGCTGAAAATATAGTAACCTATATCGTGGCCGAAAATAGGGTCAACCGCATTAAAAGGTGTACTGTTTGCAAACATAAGGTAACGGCTGTAAACAGTTTCACTTATAAATGTGCTGGCAACAACAGAGAGCACCACGCAAACCAACAACCTGCCCCAAAAACCATTTATAATACTGAGCGCAGGACTGTTTGTTTTTTGCATAACACGTAAAACTATACGTGTGCTTATATAAAACAGTATGAACGACACTAAGAAACTCACAGCCTGTGCTATGGCACGGACTGCAAAATTAGTCCAGAAAACGGTTAAAAACTTTTCGCCGAGTTCACGTGTTCCCAAAACCTGAATGTACATATTAACAGAAAAAACAGCAACAAAAGCAAGCAATATTAAAATTGCTCCAATCACCGTTATCTTTCGCATTTTACCGTTCAGATTTGCGTCATAATAGTTCATCTGTTCAACTCCTTAGCCAAAAAGTGCACTTGAAAAATCTGCGGCATCAAACTTTTGCATATCGTCTATGCCTTCGCCAACGCCTATAAATTTAACGGGGATTTGTCTGTCGTGCGATATAGCGATTACTATGCCGCCTTTTGCCGTGCCGTCAAGTTTTGTAAGCACGATACCCGTAATGCCTGCCGCCTCCTGAAATTGCTGCACCTGAGA
>JAZSBW010000195.1:0-2353 GCA_045602585.1 Clostridia bacterium | reverse complement strand
ATAACACATTCATGGAGGGTAAAGACCTGTATTCAGAGATAGCCAGTAAGTCATTCAATAAGACTTATGATGAATGTAGGGAGTTTAACGCAGACGGTACGACAAACAAAGCAGGCAAAGAACGCCGCCAGCAGGCCAAGTCAATATTACTGGGAGTGCTTTATGGGCGTGGCGTGCCAAGTATAGCAGAGCAGTTAAATTGTTCCGTTGAGAAAGCACAGGCTATTAAAGATTCAGTATTCAGAGCCTTTCCGGCTATCAAGAAGTTTGAAAGCGATAGTTTGAACATGGCCTATGAACTTGGATATGTAACAACAGTGTGTGGTCGTAAACGCCGCCTGCCGGAATTACAGTTAGATGAATATGAGTTTAGGTGGGATAATAAGAATGTTTCTACAGACCTGCTTGACTTCGATTCAGATGAAGAGGAGGAGATACCAGAACGGACAATAAGAAAGTATCTCACCCAACTCCATAACTGTCGTTTCAATGAGAAGAAAAAGGTGTTTGAACGGGCAAACAAAGAGGGTATATGGATTGTAGACAATGGGGCAAAGATAGCGGATGCAACCCGCCAGTGTGTAAATGCACGAATCCAGGGAAGTGCCGCTGACCTTACCAAACTGGCTATGATTGATATGCACAATAATCAGCGGTTGAAAGAATTGGGATTCAGATTGCTTATACAGGTGCATGACGAAGTAATAGCGGAATGCCCCGAAGAAAATATGAAAGAGTGTTCGGAATTATTAGCAGATGTAATGTCAAAGTCTGCGGAAAAGATTCTTGAAATGCCAATCAAATGTGATGTGGATCTCATGTATAAATGGTACGGGGAGAAATTAAATGAAAAACACGAAGATTAGATTAGCAACGGAAGAAGATAGGGCGGTGGTAATTGCTCTGTGGGAGCGTAACCGTAAAACTCTGTCGCCGTTCTTCAAAGTAAGTATAGATAGCATCATAAAGAAACTGTATGTGCTGACAGTGGACGATAAAATAGCAGGTATGGTAAGTTATGTAAACCATGATGATGAGGTTTACATAAAGTACCTGTGTGTGGATAGTGAGTATCGCAATCAAGGGTATGCACGGATGTTGCTGTGTGAACTGGCACAGGCAGTATGCTCAAAGGATAATAAACTGGTGGCCGAGTGTGCTGATGGTGCGGAAAATAATACATTCTATGACAAGTATTGTGCCATGTATGAACTGGTACAGAAGAAGAATATGGTGTGCCGGAAGTACACCATAGACCCTGCTTTACTGGGAGTGAAAGACCTGCCTAATCATAAGTTTGCGGAGTATCATAATTCGCTGTGCATGACCCAGCAGTTCCGTTTCTGTGGCAACCCGTTCAGAATTGATATGTATAAGGGATGTTCATTTGGCTGTAAGTATTGCTTTGCCAACTCCAGCCAGTCACTATATCACAATGATGGTTTTGCAGTGGCTAATATGGACGAGATTCGTAAGCAGTTTGCCAAGGCCTTTGACGAGGATAAGCCTACCAATTCTCACGTGATTGAAATGTTGCGGCACAGAGTACCGCTCCATTGTGGCGGTATGTCAGACCCGTTTCAGAAGATAGAGTTTGACTTACATACAACCTATGAACTGATTGAGTTGAGTAATAAGTATCAGTATCCTATATGTTTCAGCACCAAGACGGCGCACCTGCCGGACGAGTATTTCAAGATACTCAATCCGAAGTTGCACGCATTTCAGTTGTCAATTATGGGCTGGTCACCGGAGTACATAAGAAAGTATGAGACCAATACACCAACAGCACAGGAGCGGGTAGAGTTCCTTATAGACCTGCGGGCACGGGGCTTTTGGTGTGCTATACGCATACAGCCCTGTATTGACATTGAGGAAGTTACCCAGTTAGTGCGCAATCTTGACTGCTGGCCGAGTTATATCACGGTTGAGCATTTGAAGATACCTGTGGATAATGAAGCGGTAAAGACCCTGTTCATAGACGACTATTCAACGGACAGATTCTATCGTAGCCGTAACAACCTGCGGAATATCGAAATGACTCCAAAGGTGAAGCGGAAGAATATTGAGATAATCAAAGCGATAGCCCATGAAAATGGAGTGCAGGTAGGAGTTGGCGATAATGATTTACATTATCTGTCAGATAGTAGGTGCTGTTGTGGCATAGATACTATCGGTCCAGCCTTTGAAAACTGGCTGAAATACAATCTCACATATTTCATCACGGGGGATGTAGAAGAGAATTTGTGGTGTCCTAAATGTAATCTTGCAAGTTGCTTCTATTCGGGCACACGTATGAACAGTTTTGTGAGATTCGATGAGGCCACAAATAAGTACATATCGGATAATAAAG
>JAZSBW010000194.1:0-9587 GCA_045602585.1 Clostridia bacterium | reverse complement strand
TCCGACTTAGCGATATGAAAAAAAGAATATTCAAAATTTTAATATTTGTAATTATAATAGTTTTAATATATGGTTTTTTTCATATAGACGGGTGGCGTATAAAGAACACAAAAAATCTTTTGGATGCATCTTTTGTTGAAGTTATTGTCCATAACGAAAGTACAGGTGAGGAAATTGAGTATGATTTGAATGATGAACAGAGAAAATTGTTAAGCGATTTGCTTATTGAAAGTTCCTACACCAGAAGATTGTCGTCCACTATAATAGGTGTACTGCCTGATGAACGCTATACCGTTCTGGCTGACTGGAACGATAACGGACAGAAACTTTTGTATATTAATACAATCGGCGGGGAATATATCAGGATTTCAGACCAGTTCGGGTCGGGATATTTAAAAATAAATAATGAAGATTTTGAGGAAAAACTAAAAGCACTTTTAAAAAAATAATGTTATATGATGATAAAAGAATTATCAAAAATGGCGATGGGAATAGTAGCAAAAATACAGCAAAATGAACTTACAGGCTTACTTGCCTGATTTACATATTATATATGCAGAACAAGATGAGAAATTCAAATCAAGATTTTTGGAAATGACATTAATAAGCGAGGGTGTTAATTTATAAAATAAAAAACGGGCATCGTGATATGCCCGTTTTTAACACAACCATAATTTAATTATATCACACAAATATCGGTAGTGTAAATATCCTTTTTGAAAATTTCCTTCAATTTCTGCTATTTACATAAAAAACAGCATTACAGTTTTCACAATTTATCAATTGAAAAAGCGTTTTTTCTGTGATACACTATAAGTGAAGAAAGGAAGGTAGAGTCCAATGAGAATCTAAATTTCGGGCTTTTATATGAAGAGAAATTTGATTTGAACTAAATTTAAAAGCAGTAAAACACGACGGTGCTACGTTTGATATATATTTATAAAAGGAGAAGTAAACAGTTCAAATCGAAAAACTTCGTAAAAAAGTCAAAAGAGCGTCTTTTACAGCATACTGTAACAAACAGCATCACGTTGTTCTCGCTAGAGAAAAGTATAATTTTTGTGCGTTGAAAAATGGTTTGGTAATGCGGTAAAAAGGCAGACAGGGAAAGAGAGGTAATACAGTGAAACTAGATTTCAAAAGTGAGCAGAAGTGACCCTTGATTACACAAAAAAGTAATTAAGGGTCACTTCTTTTTTGCAAAAAATTTCTTTAATAAAAAACTGCTTTGCGCACAAAATATTTTTGGGGGTTGAAAAAAGTGAGCGAGGCAGGAAAATATAAATGGGGCGAGAATGACAAAACCTTTTTCAATAATGAAAATGTGACGGATTCTTACGACGACGAACTCGGTGACGGAAGACTTTTTCCTGATTTTTTGCCGGGTAGTACCGCTTCTGCAACAGAATGTACGGGATTGATACAAACAGCGCCTGTTACAAAAAATATTCAGGAAGTATATGATAGTGTATACAGTTACCGTAGAAAAGAACCCTTGAAAAAGCAATAAAAGAAAAAAGCAAACCGTTTCTGCATGGGAACGGTTTGTTTTTCTATTGACAATATATTCGTAAAGTGTATAATTATAGTGTAAAACATTCCGTATATAAGTATTAAAATTCACTTGAGATGTTTAGGTGAATTTTAATACTTATATACTCCAAAGTTAAAAGGAGAAGACGATGATAAAATCAGTTGTATTTGACCTTGACGGAACACTTTTAAATACGATAAATACCATAGAATATTATTGCAATACTGCACTTGAAAAATACGGCTTCAACCCTGTCCCGGTAGATAAATACAAGCATTTTGTGGGTGACGGAGCAAAATTGCTTATTGAACGTGCTATGAGTTATACACGTGAGTGGACAGACGATGAATTTGAAAAAGTTTTTGCGCTCTATAACGAACTTTATGATGCTGACACTCTTTACCTTACGGCACCGTATAACGGCATAGTGGATATGCTTAAAAGCCTTAAAGAACAAGGCTATAAAACGGCTGTGCTTTCAAACAAACCGCATTTTGCAACTGTAGATGTTGTAAATAAAATATTCGGTGACGGTATATTTGATATTGTGCGTGGCGGAATGGATGGCGTACCGCTTAAACCTGACCCTACCGCAGTTTTTGAAATAATGAAAGAGTTGAATGTCAGCAAAGAAGAGGTTGTGTTTGTGGGCGATACAAAGGTTGACATTGCAACGGGTAAAAATGCAGGCTTGTTCGCCATAGGTGTTTTATGGGGATTCCGTGATGAAGCGGAATTAACTGCTGCAGGTGCGGACGTTATAATTGGTGATGCAAAAGAAATTTTAAATATTGTTAAAAAGGAACGGATTTAATCCGTTCCTTTTTCAATTAAAGTCTGCGTGTATATTTTTCAATCTTTTCTTCTTTGAATTGTTTGTATCTTCCGTCTTCTATAGCGGTGCGTATATCTGCCATCATCTTATTGTAAAAATGCAGATTATGCAGTACACAAAGACGCATTGCAAGCATTTCGCCCGCTTTGAATAAGTGACGTATATACGCTCTTGAATAGTTTCTGCAGGCGGGGCAGGTGCACTCGGGGTCTATCGGGAGAGGGTCACGCTCGTACTTTTTGTTAAGCAGATTCATATATCCGTTTTCTGTGAACAGGTTTGCGTGTCGTGCGTTTCGGCTGGCTATAACGCAATCAAAGAAATCTACTCCTCTGTCAACTGCCTCTAAAATGTTGGCAGGTGTGCCGACACCCATTAAATAGCGAGGTTTATTCTCGGGCGCGTGCGGAACAACCATATCTAAGACGTGGTACATCTCCTCGTGAGTTTCGCCAACTGCAAGACCGCCTATGGCATATCCGTCGAGGTCAAGTTTGGCTATTGCCTGCATATTTTCTATACGTAAATCGTCAAATGTAGCGCCTTGATTTATGCCGAAAAGCATCTGGTTTTTGTTTATTGTTTTGTCAGATGCGTTGAGTTTTGCCATCTCTGTTTTGCAACGCTCCAGCCAACGAATGGTGCGCTCGTGCGATGCTTTTGCATATTCGTATTTTGCGGGGAGTGCCACACACTCGTCAAATGCCATCGCAATTGTAGATGCAAGGTTAGACTGAATTTGCATACTCTCCTCAGGTCCCATAAAAATCTTTCTGCCGTCTATATGCGAAGAAAAGTATACTCCCTCTTCTTTAATCTTGCGTAACCCTGCAAGTGAGAACACCTGAAATCCGCCGCTGTCGGTAAGGATAGGTCTGTCCCAGTTCATAAACTTGTGCAGACCGCCCATATCGTATACAACGTCGTCGCCGGGACGCACGTGCAGATGGTATGTGTTTGAAAGTTGTACCTGACAGCCAACTTCTTTTAAATCGGTTGTTGAAACTGCACCTTTTATTGCAGCAAGTGTGCCTACGTTCATAAAAACGGGTGTCTGTACCGTTCCGTGAACTGTGGTAAATTCGCCTCTGCGGGCAAGTCCGTCTGTAGTTAATAGTTTAAACATAAATAATCTCCTGTTATTGTATAAACATAGCATCGCCAAAACTGAAAAATCTGTATCGTTCATTAACTGCTTCTTCGTATGCTTTTCGGATATTTTCGCTGCCGGCAAGGGAACTTACAAGCATCAGCAAGGTAGATTCGGGCAAGTGGAAGTTTGTTATAAGCGCATCAACGGTTTTGAACTTATATGGTGGGTATATAAATATATCCGTCCAGCCTGTTTGTGCTTTTACAAATCCGTTCTCGTTTGCAATAGTTTCAAGTACTCTTGAAGATGTTGTGCCGACGGAAATAACTCTGCCGCCCGATTTTTTTGTTTCATTTATAATATTTGCGGTTTCTTCTGTCATAATGTAAAATTCCGAGTGCATTTTGTGGTTTTCAACATCGTCCACCTTTACGGGACGGAATGTGCCAAGACCTACGTGGAGTGTAACGTAGGCAATTTTTACACCTTTATCAGCAATGCGTTTTAAAAGTTCGTTTGTAAAATGCAGACCTGCTGTGGGTGCGGCGGCGCTTCCGTCATTTTTGGAGTAAACCGTCTGGTAACGCTCTTTATCCTGAAGTTTTTCTGTTATATATGGTGGAAGCGGCATTTCGCCGAGGTGGTCAAGTATATTTTCAAACACACCGTTGTACGAGAACTCAGCAATTCTGTTTCCGTCATTTACAGTTTCTATAATCTCCGCTTTAAGCAGACCTCCGCCAAATACAAATTTTGCACCCGGTTTGGCTTTTTTGCCGGGTTTTAAAATTATTTCCCATCTGTCACGGTTAATGCGGTTTAAAAGTAAAAACTCAATCTTTCCGCCTGTGCCCTCTTTTTCGCCATAGAGCCTTGCAGGCAGAACGCGGGTATCGTTAAGCACAAGGCAATCGCCTTCGGAAAGCATATTTTCAATATCGTAGAAATGTTTATGCTCAATTTCGCCTGTTTCTTTGCCAAGAACTAAAAGCCGTGACGAACTTCTGTCGGTAAGCGGTGTTTGTGCAATAAGTTCCGGCGGTAAGTCATAGTAAAAATCAGATGTTTTCAAAGTGTATCTCTCCTAATTAATAAGCGTTTTCAAGATAAGTGCCTGTATAGTAGAATGTAAGAATATCTTCGTAAGTAAAGCCTTTGTCTGCCATTGCTTTTGCTCCCCATTGGCTCATACCTACACCGTGTCCCCATCCGTTCCCGTTGAATGTATACTCACCGGATGAAACTGTATTGCCGGATTGTGGGGCAAATATTCTGGCTATGGCAGATGACAGTACATTAAGCACGCTCATTTGCCCTGCGCCTTGAACATACAGTTCGTTTGACGGCTTTGTAAATAGACCGTCTGCAGATATTATGCTAATGTTCGGGTACGATTCTTCGTTTCCGGCAATCGTATAGCGTTGGCTATGTAGTTTTCCGCCGAATATTGTACGGCAACTGCTTTTTTTAACTGTATGTGTGCCGTTTGTACCTGTAAAAAGCAGTTCGGTTACATACCCTGAATCGTCTTGGTTTACAATCTCAATAGATGTTATATCGCCTATATTTATACCGGCATCGGAAAGGGACTTTTTGATATCGTCTGCAGATAATGTTATGCTCCAACTGTATCTTGTTGCTTCATCGGGATTTTCGTACGGGTCGGTAACGCTTACCAGATATGGATACGAGCCGCCCCACACATTTTCTGCATTGGCGCTTGCACCGCCCATAGAAGCACAGTAGATTGACTGAATTATCTTTCCGTCGTGCTTTAAAACCTGACCTTTAGTCTCATCAACTGCACGCCTTGTGCTTTCTGTTTCTGTTGATATGCCTTTATAAACTTGACTTGTTGTGGTGGTGTCTAAATTAAATCCGTATTTTGAAAATTTGTTGTAATTGCTTATGGCAAACCCTCTTGCACATACTGCCTGAGCCTTTAGTGCCTCAATATTCCAACTGGGGCTCATTTCTTTGCCGATAACGCTGTAGAGGTACTGTTCAATATCTACTTCGTTTATAACTGTCAGTGCTCCGCCGGCTATACGTTTAAACTGTATGCTGCCTCTGTATTCTACTCCGTCTACGGTTATATTACCTTTAATCGGATAGAGAGTTGGGAACTGGTCAGCCTCATATATGTATGAACCTATGGCAACAGTTGTGCCTTCGCCTGATGTTACGGTTACGCCGGTTTCTGTAAGTTCGGCATCTTTAACAAATTCTTCATTGGCTTCGTACCCCATATAAAATCCGCTTTCAGAGCCAATGCTTACACTTTCTTTCGCGGAAGAGCCGTAGAAAAGGCCTATTTTAATGGTGTCAACAGACATATCTTCTGCATATATTGTTGTATGGCAGCAAATCGAAATTATACATATAATAAAAAATGAAATAATTTTACGCAAAATAATCCCTCATTTCATAATAAACCTATGATACCACATTACAGAAAACTATGCAAGTTGTCAATGAAAACGTTGTTTTTTTAACTTGTTTTTAATATAACTGCTATTGACTTATGAGGGGCGGAGTGGTATGATATACAATAGGAAAGTATGAAAGGATTGGTATTAGATGAAAAAATATAATATTGCCGTTGTAGGTGCAACAGGTATGGTAGGAAGAACATTCCTTAAAGTATTGGAAGAGGTTAACCTGCCTGTAGAAAATTATTATCTTATGGCGTCAGCACGTAGCGCAGGCTCTAAAGTTACATTTATGGGTAAGGAGTATGTAATCGAAGAACTTACCGAAAATTCATTTGATAAAGATATTGACATCGCTCTGTTTTCAGCAGGCGGCTCTACAAGTGAAAAATTTGCACCTATCGCCGCATCAAAGGGCGTTGTTGTAATAGACAACTCAAGCGCATGGAGAATGGATCCCGAAGTTCCCCTCGTAGTGCCTGAGGTTAATCCTGAGGATATTGCATGGAATAAGGGCATCATTGCTAACCCTAACTGCTCTACAATTCAGGCTATGGTTCCTTTAAAAGCACTTCACGATAAATATAAAATCAAAAGAGTAGTATATTCTACATACCAGGCTGTTTCAGGCGCAGGTATGGGCGGATATATGGATTTGGAAAACGGTCTCAAAGGCGAAGCACCTAAAAAGTTCAATCACCCGATTGCAAACAACTGCTTACCGCAGATAGATGTTTTCCTCGATAATGGTTATACTAAAGAGGAAATGAAAATGGTTAACGAAACACGCAAAATTCTTCACGATGACGATATGAAGATTACTGCCACAACAGTTCGTGTGCCTGTTTTCGATTGCCATAGTGAATCTATCAATGTAGAGTTCTACAACGATTTTGATTTAGACGAACTCAAACAGGTTCTTGCTGATATGGAAGGCTTGGTTGTTGAGGACGATACTGCAAATGCAGTATACCCGATGGCAGTAAATGCTAAAGGCAAAAACGAAGTGTTTGTCGGCAGAATCAGACGTGACGAAAGCGTTGAAAGCGGTGTAAACCTCTGGGTTGTTGCAGACAACATCAGAAAAGGCGCTGCAACAAACGCAGTTCAGATTGCACAGAAACTTATCGAAATGAATGAAAACAAATAAGTTGCCACAATAAATCATCATAATTTTGAGAAAGTGGGTATTACAGTGAAAAAGACCGTATTCACAGGTTCGGGAGTAGCCTTGATAACTCCTTTTAAAAACGGGCAGGTAGACTATGAAGCACTTGGCGAACTTTTGCAGTACCATCTTGATAACTCTACAGATGCCATCATTATTTGCGGTACAACGGGTGAATCTGCCACTATGCCTGATAAAGAGCACCTTGCAGTTGTCGACTATGCAGTTAAAAAAGTAAACGGCGCTATACCTGTTATAGCAGGTACAGGAAGTAACGATACAGCACACGGTATTGAACTTACAAAAGAGGCTGCACACCTTGGTGCAGATGCAGTTCTGCTGGTTACTCCTTATTATAACAAAGCAACACAAAAAGGACTCATTAAGCATTATTCTGCTACTGCAGATGCCATAGATATCCCCTGTATACTTTATAATGTTCCAAGCCGTACGGGCACAGATATTAAACCCGAAACAGTAAAAGAACTTTCTAAAGTTAATAATATAGTTGCGATTAAAGAGGCTACAGGCGATATTGCCAGAGCACTTGAAATTAAGGCTCTTTGCGGTGACGATATGGATATTTATTCCGGTAATGATGATATTACCGTACCTATGCTTGCCGCAGGTGGTAAGGGTGTTATATCTGTTATTGCAAATATTGCTCCTAAAGATACTCACGATATGGTTAAACTCTACCTTGACGGCGAAAGAGAAAAAGCACTTGATATCCAACTTAAAATGCTTCCTCTTATCAGCGCGCTTTTCTGTGAGGTTAACCCTATTCCGGTTAAAACTGCTATGAATATGCTCGGTTTCCAGGCAGGTGATTTGCGTATGCCTTTGTGTGAGATGGAAGATAAGAATGCAGAGGTGCTTAAAAAGGCGCTTATCGGATACGGATTACTTAAATAATTTATATTAAACAATGCGGGTCGATGTGGGCATCGACCCCTACATTTTTAATATCAAGGAAGTGAATTACTTATGATAAATATTTTATTAAGCGGTTGCAACGGAAAAATGGGAAAAGTCATTACAAAAATACTCGAAAATGACGATGCTGCAGATATTATCTGCGGTTATGATATTGATACTACTGCAGATGTCTATCCTGTTTATGACGATTTAAGCGATGTTAAGGAAAAGGTTGATGTGGTTATAGACTTTTCTAACCCTGCATGCCTTGACTCACTTGTGTCTTTCTGCGGTGACAGACGTATACCGTTAGTACTTGCAACAACAGGATTAAGCACAACACAAAGAGAAAAAGTGGCAGAACTTTCAAAACGTATTCCTGTTTTCTCTTCGGCAAATATGTCGGTGGGCGTAAACCTTTTAATAAGCCTTGTTAAAAAAGCGGCGGCTGTTTTAGAGGGCAATTTTGATATTGAAATTATTGAAAAACACCATAATCAAAAGATTGACGCACCAAGCGGCACGGCACTTATGATTGCAGACGAAATTTCGTCTTCGCTCAAGGGTAATGTTGATTACGTTTACGACCGTCACTTTGTACGCAAAAAAAGAGAACAGAGCGAAATTGGTATTCATAGCGTGCGCGGTGGTACGATTGTCGGAGAACACAGTGTACTTTTTGCCGGTAATGACGAGGTTATAGAAGTTAAGCATACCGCTATGGGTAAAGAAGTTTTTGCCGTTGGTGCTATTAAAGCCGCTAAATATTTAGTGGGTAAGCAACCCGGAATGTATAATATGGAAGACCTTGTAAACGCATAATCAGCCGTTTGGCGGTCATAATATCCCCTTTTTGCATATAATAATAAAGGTAGAAATTATTGCAAAAGGGGATTTGTTTATATGATTAAAAGCGCTATCACCGATATTGATGTAACAGACAGCATAACTTTAATTACGGTTAACGATTTAAACTGCAACGGAGGATTGCTGACGGAAATTTTTAAAAAAATCGCCGATCATGGTATAAATGTTGATATGATAACTCTTGCGCCACATAATAAGGGAAAAATGAATATGTCGTTTACCATACTTAGCGAGTATCTTGGAAAGGCGGTTGCCGCTATGGGTGAGATGCGAAGCCGTATTCCGCATTTTTTGTGTCATATAAGCAGCAGTAATGCAAAAATTACGCTTTCGGGCAGTGCGCTTTCAGACGATACGGGTATAACTGCCGATGTGCTTGGCGTTTTGGCAAGTGCTGACATAACGGTAAAACTTATAAGTGCTTCTGTTAATGAGATTTTGCTTTTGGTTGATGAGTCGTGTGTAGATACTGCGTTGTCGGAACTTAATAAAAAATATTTAATTAAATAAAACTATATAGGTAATAAGTGTTTTAATTCGCATAAATATGCTCAGGCAAATTAAAACACTTATTACTAATGTGATTAAAGGAGAAAAACTATGACGGGTGAGGGAACAGTTGTAAAAATAAACGGAAAACGTGCCACTGTGCGTATTGAGAAAAAATCTGCGTGTTCCGGTGAGTGTTCATCCTGCGGATTGTGTGAAAATCCCGTTTATGATATAGAGGCTAAAAATTC
>JAZSBW010000193.1:0-2611 GCA_045602585.1 Clostridia bacterium | reverse complement strand
CGCCATAATAACCGCTATAAGATGCATATTATCACGCTTAGCAGTTCCGGATACACAAAAGAGCGCATCATCAGTTGAGCCTGTTTTAAGCCCTGTTGCACCTTCATAAAACCTTATAAGTTTATTCGTATTTGACAAAGTAAATTTACCATCACGCAGAGTATCCATCCAGATAGTAGTAAAGTTATGTATATCTGGATGCTTTAAAAGTTCTCTGCTCATAAGCGCTATATCATATGCACTCGAATAATGACCGTCTGCGTCCAGTCCGTTGCAGTTTACAAAATTAGTATCCTTCATTCCAAGTTGTGCAGCACGCTCATTCATACGCGCCACAAAAGTTTCTTCGCTTCCGCTTATGTGCTCTGCCATAGCAACGGCAGCATCATTTCCGGACGATACGGCAATACCTTTCATAATATCACGCACGCTTAGTTGCTCGCCTTCATCCAAAAATATGGTAGAGCCGCCCATACTTTTTGCATACGCACTTCCGGTTATCATATCATCATATTTCATACGTCCGCCGTCAATTTCTTCCATAGCAAGGAGCATTGTCATAATTTTTGTAATACTTGCCATAGGTCTGCGCTCATGACTGTTTTTATCATAAAGTATTTTACCGGTACTGTTCTCCATAAGCAGAGCAGATGGTGCCGCAAGTTCTACCTCGCCGTCCGCAAGAACATAAGGTATATTAAAGTTGCACATTATCATTATTACACACATCAGTACAACTTGCATACGTATATAAGGAATTTTTCGGAAGTATAAAAAAATATGCCGCATAAGCCTACCCCCATGAAAGTTTTCCATGTTAAAGCAATATGCGGCAAAAAATCATTTTATGTTATTAATCAGTTTTTCTTTTCGTAAACTGCCTGTTTTGCACTCTTTGCAATATCTGCAGGTGTCAATTCGTATTCCTCAAAAAGTTCAGCAGGTTTTCCCGAACGGCCAAATACATCTTTTGTACCTATACGTTTCATAACGCAAGGAACACTTTCGCAAAGCACCTCTGCAACTGCACTTCCAAGACCTCCTATAATATTATGCTCCTCTGCAGTAACAATAGCGCCGGTTTCTTTAGATGCTTTAATAATTATATCTCTGTCTATAGGCTTAATGGTTGCCATGTTAACAACCCTTGCGCTTATACCGTCTTCTTCAAGCATTTTAGCGGCTTCCATTGCAAATCCAACCATAAGACCTGTTGCAATAATGGTAACATCTTTACCTTCTTTGATTTCCACACCTTTGCCAATCTCAAATTTATAATTTTCATCAAAGATACGGTCAACGGCAAGACGACCAAATCTTAAATAGCATGGTCCATTATGTTCGATTGCTGCTTTCACTGCAAGACGTGCTTCCACATCATCTGCAGGATTTAATATAACCATTCCCGGAAGCGAGCGCATAAGTGCGATATCTTCTAAGCATTGATGAGTAGCACCGTCTTCGCCAACAGAAATACCCGCATGAGTAGCACCGATTTTAACATTGAGGTGCGGATAGCAAACAGAGTTTCTTATCTGTTCAAACGCTCTGCCTGCCGCAAACATTGCAAAACTGCTTGCAAACGCAATTTTACCGCAGGATGCAAGACCTGCCGCCACACACATCATATCCGCCTCGGCTATACCGGCATTTATGAATCTTTCGGGAAACTTCTTTTTGAAAACATCTGTTTTTGTGGATTTAGAAAGGTCAGCGTCTAAAACGACAATTCTTTCGTCTACTCCGAACTCTGCCAAAGCAGCGCCATATGCTTCCCTTGTTGCTTTTTTATCAGCCATTTTTACGCGCCTCCAATTCTGCAAGTTTTTTGTCTAATTCTTCTGCGGCTATGGCGTACTGTTCGTCATTAGGTGCATTACCATGCCAACCGGCCTCGTTTTCCATAAACGAAATATCTTTACCTTTAACTGATTTTGCAATAATAGCAGTAGGTTTACCTTTGCAGTTTTCAGCACTTTCAAGTGCTGAACGTAAAGAATCAAAATCATGAGCATCAGCAACTACTACATTCCAGTTAAACGCTTCATATTTTTTATCTATCGGCAAAGGCGACATTACATCTGCAATATTGCCGTCAATCTGCAAGCCATTGTTGTCAACGATAACAGTAAGATTATCAAGTTTATGATGTGCGGCAAACATTGCATTTTCCCAAACCTGACCTTCTTCAAGTTCACCATCGCCTAAAATAGCATATACACGGTAATTTTTTCTGTCAAGTTTACCGGCAATAGCCATACCGGCAGCAGCACAAACACCCTGACCAAGTGAACCGGTTGACATATCAACACCGGGCACTTTTTTCATATCTGGGTGTCCCTGAAGGTAACTACGTATATTCCTGAACCCCTTAATATCTTCTTTAGGAATAAAACCTGCTTCTGCCAACGCACCGTAAAGTGCAGGCGCGCAGTGACCTTTTGATAAAACAAATCTGTCACGGTCTGCATGATTTTTTGCATTTTTCCAATTTTTATTGTGCCTTAGAATTTTTTTATAGAGTGTCAAAATCAATTCTACTGCACTAAAATTCCCCCCTAAATGTCCTGATTTAGCATTGTAAACCATTTTAAGAATATTAATTCTCATC
>JAZSBW010000192.1:0-4175 GCA_045602585.1 Clostridia bacterium | reverse complement strand
TATGAAATTTATGCAATTTGGATGCACCTTTACAATATAATGGTTTGTAGGAGGTGTTTTAATGGATTACAATAATTTTGACTACAACAAACTTGAAGAAGTTATAAATTCTCTTGACAAGCGTTATGCTGATGTGTTTTCGTTTGGCGAAAGCGTTCAGGGGCGGCAACTTTACTGCATAGCGATTGGCGGTGGAGATAAAAAAGTATTTTTAAACGGAGCGCACCACTCGCTTGAGTGGATAACGGCATCGCTTCTTGCAAACTGGTGTGTTGACTATATAGATGCCATCAAAAACGGCGGAGAAATCGGCGGTGCAGATGCACGCAGACTATACGGAAAATGTACTTATTATATAGCGCCTATGATAAACCCCGACGGAGTTAATATCGTTATAAACGGTTTAACTCCCGACAATCCGCAGTATATGTCCGTAATGGATATGCTTGAGGGGCAGAATGTTTCTGAGGTATGGCAGGCAAATATTAATGGTGTGGATTTAAACCATAATTACGACGCTCTTTTTTATGAGTATGTGCAAATTGCGCGTGAGGCAGGGTATGGTGAGCCCGGTCCAAGACGTTATCCCGGTGTAGCACCGTTTGACCAGCCCGAAACGGCTGCCGTGCGTGAATTTGTACTTAGAGAGGAGTTCCCGTTTACTATAGCGTTCCATTCACAAGGAGAAGTTATTTACTGGTCGTTTCAGGATAAAGGATTCCCTGACCTTGCCCAAAGTCTTGCAGATGCGTCGGGGTATACATTAGATGCCGCAACGGGAATAAGTTCGTATTCAGGATATAAAGACTGGTATCTCGATAAATTCAACCTGCCTGCATTTACCGTGGAAGTCGGTGTGGGGCAGAACCCTTTGCCGTTTGAGCAGTTTGAGCAGATTAAGGCGGATTGCTATCCGCTTATTGCAAGATGTGCGGATTTGGTGTAAGATTAATATGTATTTAACGGGCGGATGTGGGCATCCGCCCCTACGATGCGTTCAATAAGGAGAAACTTATGAAAAAAATATCAACTGCTGTTGCGTGCGCATTTGCCGTTATATTAATAACAATGCTGATTCGCAGTAATACATATTCACGTACTGAGTATATGCTTGATACGGTTATTACTATTACTGCTGATAACAGACAAGCCGTCGATGCATGCTTTGAAGAAATTTTGAGGCTCGAAAAACTTTTAAGTGCGTATATTCCCGATAGCGATATCGCAAAAATAAATGCTTCTTCGGTTGGAGAACAGGTTGAGGTTGCACCCGAAACAGTTTACCTTATCCAAAAAGCAAACGAATATAAAACTCTTACGGATGGTGCATTTGATATCAGTATAAAACCTGTTGTTGATTTGTGGAATATCAAAAACGGCGGTTATGTACCTGACGATAGCGAAATTGCCGAGGCGCTTAGCCTTACGGGTGATGTTAATATAAATGAAGAAAAAATTTCATTGACAAAGAACGGTATGCAGATAGACCTTGGCGGTATAGCAAAAGGATATGTAGGTGACAGAGTGCGTGAGGTTTTGCTCTCTTACGGTGTGGGCTCTGCTATTGCAGACCTTGGCGGCAATATAGTGACCATAGGCAAAAACGGCAGAAACGCTTGGCTTGTCGGCTTGCAAAAACCAGATGAACAACGTGGAACAACTTTTGCCAAAATAAAGGCAGAGGATAAAGTTGTTGTTACTTCCGGCGGATACGAAAGGTATTTTGAAAAAGACGGCAAAAAATATCATCATATTATAGACCCCGCAACCGGTGAAAATCCCGATAATAATGTTTTAAGCGTGACGATAATTGCCGAGGACGGAACGCTTGCCGATGCACTTTCGACTGCGTGTTTTATAAAAGGTAAGGATGAAGGTATTTTGCTTGCCGAAAAATCAGGCGTTGAGGCTGTTATATATACAACCGACGGAATTTATTATACCGACGAAGTGAGGGAAAAAGAATGATACTTATTAAAAACGCAAATGTTTACACAATGGACAAGCAGGGGCTTGTAGAAAACGGCTACGTGCTTATTGACGGCGATAAAATTGACTCTGTAGGCAGTATGAAAGACGTACCGAATGTTGATGCAGAAGTTATAGATGCTGATGGAGGAAGCATAACCCCCGGTTTTATTGATGCGCATTGCCATTTGGGGATGTGGGAGGATTCGCTTGCTTTTGAGGGTGACGACGGAAACGAAAGCACCTCTGCAATAACGCCGTACCTGCGTGCGATAGATGGTATGAATGTGTGTGATGTAACATTTGCAGAAAGCCTTTCGGCAGGTATTACAACTGCGTGCATAGGTCCGGGGAGCGCCAACCCGATCGCAGGAATGTTCTCTACATTGCATACGTACGGAAATATAGTCGATAAAATGCTTATAACGCCCGAAACAGCAATGAAATTTTCACTTGGCGAAAATCCCAAACTTGTTCACGGCAAAAAAGGTAAAGAACCGCTTACACGTATGGGCATTGCCGCAATGATACGCGAAGCATTGTATAATGCTCAAAACAGTAAAGATGATGATTTTCGTATGCGTGACCTTAAAAAAGTTGTGCAGGGCGAAATTCCGGCAAAATTCCACGCGCACCGTGCAGACGATATATGCACCGCAGTGCGTATAGCAAAAGAATTTAACTTGAAATACAGTATAGAACACGCAACGGACGCATTGGAGGTTGCCGAATATTTAAAGGAAAATAATGTTCCATTGAACCTCGGCCCGTTCTTTACAGACCGCAGTAAGCCCGAAATGAAGAGTTTGTCAATGGAAACACCTGCAAAACTAATAGAAAAGGGCTTTAAAATATCGCTTATATCCGACCACCCTGCATCAAACGGAAATTTACTTCCGCTTACGGCGGCATACCTTATGCGTATGGGCATCAGCGAGTATGCCGCGCTTGAAACTATTACAGTAAATGCCGCAACCAATATTGGTATAGAAAACCAATACGGAAGTATCAGCAAGGGTAAAAAAGCCGATATTTTAGTGTTTGACGGTGAACCGCTTGGGTTTATGTCAAAAATTAAATATATATTTGTGGATGGAGTTTGCGGGCGGATGTAGGCATCCGCCCCTACAATTATCACCAACTAATGCCATACAAATCGTAGGGGACGATGCCCACATCGTCCCGAAAAAGTCCCCACCGCCATCTTAACGTCAATATCTATAAAAAAAAACAAAAATTTTGTTCTATATAACCATAGAAATTCAAATATATTCTGTGGTAAAATCATAATTGGATAAAGTGGCAAATTCTATCCAAAAAATGCTTGGAAAAATGTTAAATTGTCTATTGAATTTTTCGTTGATTATGATATACTTATTATAGTCCATTATTGGGTGGATAATCCTCACTTGGAAACGGGGTGAAAATATGAAAAAGAAAGTTTACAGAACATTATCTCTCATTTTGGCATTTGCGCTTGCTTTTGGCATGGTTTCATTCGCAGCAGACGGTGAGGCTGTTATTTCAGCAGATACAAATATAGAGGCTGATGCAGGAGCAACAGTCGATATAAGTTTTAAACTTGTAGATGGTACAAATGTTAAAAATTTTGTAATCAAAGATTTTGTGTTTGATAAAAACAATCTTGAATTAGTTGATGCTGAGGTTATAAAGATAGGCGATCCTGCAATAGCACATTGGATGGATGGTGCTATGGCGGTTACATATATTGATGCTCAGCCTTCTTGCAGCGGTGATATCCTTTCTCTTAAATTTAAAGTTAAAGAGAATGCAAAAAGTGGAGTATATAATATTTCGTATACTGCGCAAATAAATAAAGAATCTGTAAAAGCAGAGGAAGCGTCAATAGTTGTTAACGGTGATGATACTGTTGAAAATAACAAAACAGATGTTGAAGAAACACCTGTCGAAGAAACACCTGTCGGAATCCCTGTTGATGTAATGACAACTGAAAAAAGAGCAGAAGATATTATCTGCCTTAAAATAGATACTCCTTATGCTTTTGCATTTGGTAATCTTACAAGTATTGATGATGCTAACGATAAGGTTGTTCCTTACATAGTAAACGACAGAACGCTCGTGCCATTAAGATTCGTAAGCGAAACCCTCGGCGCAGATGTTCTGTGGGAAAACGGCTGGAACTATTGCTACGTTAATAAAGGTGATAAAAAAATCAAAATCACTTT
>JAZSBW010000191.1:0-3974 GCA_045602585.1 Clostridia bacterium | reverse complement strand
CATAGGGTTATCAGGCATATACTGTATATTTTTCACTTTTATAGCACCTCCGGATTTTAAAGCAGATGCTTTATGCATCTTTAGGTGTCATACATATAATGCAATGACACTCCGTATATAATATTCTTTATAAGGGGCTTTTGTTACCTTTTGATTTGACAAATCCTGACACGAGTTATATAATTAATATGAATGGGGTTGAGTGATATTTTACGTAAGAACGATATTATAGTAGCCAATATAGAAAGTACGGGATTTGAAGGGGAGGGTATTGCCAAAGTAGACGGATACCCTGTTTTTGTGCGTTATGCCGCTGAAGGTGACAGAGCAAAAATACGTATTCTAAAAGCAAATAAAAATTATGCGTTTGGTAAGATAGAGGAAATTGTATCACCGTCTGCCATCAGACGTGTCCCTGAATGTTCGTCATTCGGCAAGTGTGGTGGTTGCACAATGATGCACGTTAATTACGAAAAACAACTTTCTGTTAAATCAAATACTGTAATTAATAATTTAAGAAAAATTGCGCATTTAGAAGATAGAGATTTTGAATTTGACGGAATTATAGGTTCATCAGAGTATAACTACCGTAACAAAGCACAATTTCCGCTTGCTATGGAGGGCGAAAGCGCAGTTTACGGATTTTATGCTCCGTTAAGCCATAGAGTAGTAAAGTGTAATGATTGTAAAATACAGAATGAAAAAATAAACCGTGTTGCTGAAGAGGTGCTGGAGTATATAAACGAGAATAAAATTCCTGTTTATAACGAAAAAACGGGAAAAGGTACAATTCGTCATATATATGTACGTGCATCTCAAAATGGCGGGATTATGGCGGTAATAGTTGCAAACAGTAAAAAGGAGTTGCCTTTAAAAGACAAACTCATAAAAAAACTTACTGCAATTGATGGTGTTGTTGGTATTATACAAAATATAAATCTTCGCAGAGATAATGTCGTTTTGGGATATGATAATATTTTGCTGTGGGGTAAAGACAGACTTGAACTTACTTTGGGTGATTTACGCTTTAATGTATCGCCTAACAGTTTCTTTCAGGTGAATGCTCCGCAGACAGAAAAACTGTATGCAAAAGCACTTGAATATGCTTGCCTTACAGGTAAGGAAACCGTATTTGACCTTTATTGCGGTGTGGGAAGCATATCTCTGTTTATGGCACGTAATGCTGCCAAAGTTTACGGAGTTGAAATAGTTGACGATGCAGTTGAAAATGCAAAAGAAAATGCACGTATAAATAATGTTGAAAATGCTGAGTTTTATGCTGGTGATTGTGCAGAAGTTGTCGATAAACTTATGGCAAACGGCATAAAAGCAAATGTTGTTGTAGTAGATCCCCCCAGAAAAGGCTGTGATGCTGATCTTTTAAAACTTATCAACAACATTTCACCTGAAAGATTAGTATATGTTTCGTGTAACAGCGCAACATTGGCACGGGATATAGAGGAACTTAAACAATATGGTTATAAACTGAAAAAAGTTACTGCTGTAGACTTATTTCCACAAACTCCGCACATAGAATCGGTCGCTCTTATTTGCAGGGATATATAAAAAACAAAGCGGTTTTGCATATTTGCAAAACCGCTTTTTAGTTATATTTCCATTTGTCTTCCGAAAAAGAGTGCTGCTGATTGAGCCAGTTTAGTATCAACTTCGGTTACCTTTTTAGAGTCGTCGCTTCTCATAATAATTACGTTACCTATTGAATCTCCCTCGGCAATAATAGGAACTATTACCCCTGCATTATATTTACTGCCGTCTGTTACGGGAATTTGATTTTCAGGAACAAAAGTAGATTTTTCTTCCATTATGGTTTCAATTTCGCTGCTTAAGCGTTTTTCGTAAAGGTCACGTTTAGGTGCGCCTCCAACTGCAATTATGGTATCTTTGTCAGTAATGCAGGCTGCGCTTCCTGAGATTTTAGCCAAGGTTTCGGCATATTGCGATGCAAAATCACTTAAAGAACCTATTGGTGAGTATTTTTTGAATATAACTTCGCCGTCGCGGTCGGTGTAGATTTCAAGAGGGTCACCCTCGCGTATGCGCATTGTACGTCTGATTTCTTTTGGGATTACTACGCGGCCAAGATCGTCAATTCTTCTGACAATTCCTGTAGCTTTCATATGATAAATCTCCTTTTTGCATTGTTTTACAGACATATTTTTTGTAAGTAAATGAAGTTTTATACAAAAAATCCGTTTGTTTGTTATGGTAAAAAACGGTTCTTAGAAAACTCAAAACCGTTATAAAAATTTTTTAACTCAAACAATATTTTAAAAGCAACATTTTTTTGCTTTATTCTACCTTTGGTTGATTTTTCATTTTTGAAAAATGTATTTATTGTTCATTATAAATATGCTATACTTGATTAAAATATACATAGGTGATGCTCTGATGAATAGTAAACAATTAAGTTTATGGATCTATAATCTTCGGAAATCAAATAATTTAACACAAAAGGAATTTGCTGACAGAATAGGTGTAAGCAACCGCACCATTTCTAAATGGGAAAACGGAATTTCTATGCCGTCAACAGAAACAATCCTTTCTATTTGTAATGCGTTCAGCGTTCCTGAAAATTCTTTTTTGGCAACGGAGAGTGAAAACAGAATTACAGAAAAAAGACCAACCGGTATGCAGTCTTTAGACAGGCTTTACAGAGTAGGCAGAGGTCCGTCCAGTTCACATACCATAGGTCCGGAAAGAATATGCAAATATTTTTTGGAAAAATATCCTGATGCTGATAAGTTTAAAGTAGTTCTTTATGGTTCTTTAGCAAAAACCGGCGTAGGGCATGGAACAGACACTATCATTAAAAAAACATTCGCGCCTAAAAAAGTACAGATAGATTTTGATTATTCTGAAACGAATCTTGAGCACCCAAATACAATGGAAGTTTTTGTGTGTAAAGGCGGAAATACTTGTGACCATCGTTTTGCACGCAGTATAGGCGGCGGAGAGATTGAAATTGACGGGGTTGAATTTAAAGCAGCTGAAAACATATATGATTTTTACCTGTTCAGCCAAATATCCGATTACTGTAAAGAAAATAAAATCCGCCTGTGGCAATATGTAGAAGAAATAGAAGGAAAAAATGTGTGGAATTTTCTCGGTGAAGTATGGCAACGTATGAAAGAGAGCATCGAAGCAGGATTGAAAAGCGAAGGAACTTTGCCGGGCAACCTTAATGTTAAAAGAAAAGCAAAACATTTATATAGCCAGAGTCATAATGACGAAACTGTTCAGACAAAAGAGAACAGAATTGTATGCGCTTATGCTTTTGCCGTAAGTGAGCAGAATGCCGCAGGCGAAACTATAGTTACTGCACCTACGTGTGGAGCAGGCGGTGTTTTGCCGGCAGTACTGTATTATTATCAGCAAAAGCGCGGGTTCAGTGATGAAGAAATTCTTTATGCGCTGGCAACTGCATCTGTTATAGGTAATTTAGTTAAAACAAACGCTTCCATAAGCGGTGCCGAATGTGGATGTCAGGCAGAAGTCGGAACAGCATGCTCAATGGCATCTGCTGCATTGGCAGAACTTTTTGGTATGGAGATTGACCAGATTGAATATGCTGCGGAAATTGCCATTGAACATCATCTTGGACTTACCTGCGACCCGATATGCGGTCTTGTACAGATACCTTGCATAGAACGTAATGCGGTTGCGGCTATGCGTGCAATAAATGCGGTTAACCTTGCTAACTTTTTAACCGACACTCGTAAAATTTCTCTTGATTTGGTTATAAGAACAATGTATGAAACCGGTAAAGATCTGTCAAATAAATATCGTGAAACCGCTATGGGCGGATTGGCAAGGCTTTATGAGAAATAAAGTACTATACTATGCTTAAAATATTATGGATATGCCTGAAAGAGGGGGAGACAAATTACGTAAAAAGTAATTTGTCTCCCCCTCTTTTTAACTAAAAAAATATACACAAAAATCAGGTGGATAAG
>JAZSBW010000190.1:0-4271 GCA_045602585.1 Clostridia bacterium | reverse complement strand
AAGGCTATATACTATATTTGTTTATTTGTATTTAAAATAATAACATAAAAAGTAATATAAAAAATAAAAAAAATAGAAAAAACCCTTGACTTATTATTAAATTACATTTATAATAATAACATGCTGTAGCTAAGTGTGGGCCTTTAGCTCAGTTGGTCAGAGCAACCGGCTCATAACCGGTGGGTCCGGGGTTCGAGTCCCTGAAGGCCCATAAAAAGACATCCACACGGATGTCTTTTTATGCATTTAACGACGGATTTCAAGGTGTGTGCTCTTAAACTTTTAGAGTTATTTACATACCACGAAACCGTTATGCAAATAAAATTTCAAGCACTATATTGCAAAATATAGTGCTTTTTCATTGTAAATATGCTTTAAACCGTTATTTAAACGACTTTTTTCGTTAAAATTTGCAAAAAATCATAAAAATATTAAAAACATATTGAATTTTTTAAATTTTAATAATATAATTAAAATATTGTAAAAGGAGGGATAGGCGAAGTGTACAATCATCTGATTGAGTTTAAAAATGTCAGCAAGACTTTTGACACCACAGAGGCATTAAGCAATATAAATCTTTACGTTGATGAAAATGAATTTTTGACTCTTTTGGGTCCTTCCGGTTGCGGCAAATCAACATTACTTCGTTTGATCGCAGGATTTGAGTCGCCCACCGATGGTCAGATTTTGTTTGAGGGACACGATTTGTCTTCTATACCTCCGCATAAACGCAAGGTAAATACGGTATTCCAGAAGTATGCGCTTTTCCCTCATCTCAACGTATATGATAATATTGCTTTTGGTATGAAAATACAGAAAAAGAGCAAAAAAGAAATTGAGTATGAAGTCGGCAGGGTATTGGAACTTGTTAATTTAAAAGGCTTCGACAGACGTTCTGTTGATTCTCTTTCGGGTGGTCAGCAGCAGAGAATTGCCATCGCCCGTGCAATAGTTAATAAACCTCATGTGCTGCTTCTCGACGAGCCTTTGGCTGCGCTTGACCTTAAACTGCGTAAGGATATGCAGATTGAACTTAAAAATATGCAAAAAGAACTTGGTGTTACTTTTATATATGTAACTCACGATCAGGAAGAAGCATTGAGTATGTCTGATACAATCGTTGTATTGAATGAAGGTAAAATACAGCAGATAGGTCAGCCGTGTGATATTTATAACGAACCGCGCAATGCGTTTGTGGCAGATTTTATCGGCGAAAGTAATATAATTGACGGAGTTATGCTTGAAAACTACAAAGCGAGTTTTTCAGGACATACATTCCAGTGCCTTGATAAAGGCTTTGCCGAAGGTGAGCCCGTAGACGTGGTTGTGCGCCCTGAGGATGTGGATATTGTTCGTGAAAGCGATGGTATGCTTTGCGGAAATGTAACTCAGGTTACATTTATGGGTGTTCATAACGAAATCATTGTAGATATCGGCGGATTTAAATGGATGATTCAAACTACAGATTCTGTAAACGAGGGGGAACGAATCGGAATTTCGTTAGACCCCGATGCAATCCATATAATGAAAAAATCCGAATATTCCGGTATGTTTGGTGATTATTCTTCATATTCTAACGAACTGGACGAACTTTCTGATCCGGGGAGGGAAGAGTAATAATGAATAAAATCAAGCCCGCAAACAGAAAGGGCGGTACAAATATTGCGCTGATGCCTTATTCTTTTTGGTCGCTTCTTTTTGTTGTTGTTCCTCTTATATTTGTTGCATACTATGCTTTTACTGATGATAATTTCCGTTTTACTACGGAAAACATCACACGTTTTTTTACTGCTACAAGCGACTTGAAAGCAGATGACGGCACCTTGCGTGAAGTGCGTACGTATGTTGTTATTTTTACACGTTCTTTGAAACTGGCGGCAATTTCCACCTTGATATGCTTGCTTATGGGATATCCTTTGGCATATATTATAGCACGCGCTAAAGCCAGAACTCAAAAAATGCTGGTAACTTTGATAATGATACCTATGTGGATGAACTTTTTAATCCGCACTTATGCATGGATGACGATTTTGCAGGATACCGGTATCTTTAACAGTATGCTTTCTTGGGTTGGGTTAGGACCTGTGCGTATTATAGGTACGGAGGCGGCCGTAGTTATAGGTATGGTTTACGATTATTTTCCTTATATGGTTTTACCTATATATTCTATTATGGTTAAGATAGACGCTAAATTGTTTGAAGCAGCCAGAGATTTGGGTTGCAATAGTTTTGGCGTTCTTAAGCGTGTGATTTTTCCATTGAGTCTTCCTGGTGTTTTGTCGGGAATTAATATGGTACTGATACCGTCTGTAAGCACTTTCTATATTTCGCAAAAATTGGGTAACGGAAAGTTCTTTCTTATAGGTGATGCTATAGAGGGACAGTATATTGCCAATAATCTGCATTTTGCTGCAGCGATTGCCTTTATTCTGATGGTGATTTTGCTGGTATGTATGGGACTTTTGAAGTATCTTGCAGCAAAATTTGTTTATGGGGGTGAGTAAAACGAAACTGTCATCTAAAATTTACACTGCTGTTGTATTCGCGTTTTTGTTTGCTCCTATTGTTATTCTGCTGGTATTTTCTTTTAATGAATCCAAAAGCCTTTCGGTTTTTTCGGATTTTTCGTTTAAATGGTATAAAGAACTTTTCAACGACAGAAGCACGCTTGAATCTGTTAAGAATTCCATTGTTCTTGCTTTGGCTGCTACTGCCGTTTCTACAGTTATGGGTACGGCTGCTGCTTTTGGTATTTATCGTTTGAGAAAAGAATGGTATAAAGTTTTAATGAATACTGTTACTAATATTCCTATGGTTAATCCGGATATTATTACGGGTATTTCAATGATGCTTGTATTTGTGTTTGTAGGACAGTTTTTCGGCGCATCTACAAGTTTGAATTTTTGGACTATATTGATTGCACACATCAGTTTTTGTCTGCCTTATGTTATCTTACAGGTACTTCCCAAATTACAACAGATGGACGGGACTTTGATTGAGGCGGCACAGGATTTGGGTTGCACACCTTTCCGTGCTTTTTTTAAAGTAACTTTACCTGAAATCCTGCCGGGTATTATCACAGGTGCCATTATGGCATTTACGTTGTCGCTTGATGATTTTGTAATAAGTTATTTCACTTCAGGCAATGATTTTCAAACATTACCGATACGCATATACAGTATGACTAAAAAAACAGTTACACCGAAGATGTATGCGCTTGCAACGATAATATTTTTTATAACATTGACTTTGTTGCTTATCAGCAACTTGGTTGATAATGAGGATAGCAGAAATTTGCGTAAAATCAAAAAAAGCAGAAAGAATAAAAAATATGTAATTGCCAAATAATTGGAGGAGGAGAAAATGAAAAGAAAAATATTGGCTCTTTGTATGGTTGTGTTTGTTTTGTGCGGCTTGTGCCTTACGGGGTGCGGCGGTGAAGAAACATTAACTTTAAATGTATATAACTGGGGTGAATATATTTCCGACGGCAGCGAAGGAAGTTTTGATACCGTAAAGGAATTTGAAAATTGGTATAAACAGACTTACGGATCTAAAGTCAAGGTTAATTATACTACTTTTTCTTCCAATGAAGATATGTACAGCAAAATATCAAGCGGTGCAGTAAGTTATGATGTTATTATACCGTCTGACTATATGATAGCGCGTATGGCGGCTGAAGATATGCTTTTGCCGTTGAATTATGACAATATACCGAATTATCAATATATCAATGATGATTTCAAAGGATTGTATTACGATCCGCAGGGGCAGTACACAGTTCCTTATGCGTATGGTATAATAGGCGTTATGTATAATGCTAACGAGGTTGATGAAGCCGATGCAGGCAGTTGGGACCTTTTGTGGAATGAAAAATATGCAGATAAAATACTGCAGTTTAATAATTCCCGTGATGCATTTGGTATGGCAATGTACAAACTTGGATTAGATGTTAATTCTGATGACAAAACAGTTTGGGATACTGCTTATGAAGAGTTGCTGCGCCAAAGACCATTGGTGTACAGCCTTGTTATGGACGAAATATATAATATGATGGAATCCGGTGAGGCGGCAATAGGTGCATATTATGCAGGTGACTATTTCACGATGAAAAATAATCAGGCAGAAAATGTGGACCTTAAGTTCTACTACCCTGAGCGCACAAACTATTATGTAGATGCTATGTGCATTCCTTCGTGCTGCGAAAATAAGGAGCTTGCGGAAATATTTATAAATTATATGCTGTCAAGTGAGCCAGCGGTTGCAAACGC
>JAZSBW010000189.1:0-8248 GCA_045602585.1 Clostridia bacterium | reverse complement strand
AGGCCGCCAAGCAAACTGATAACATTTTGAAAATTCATTCAGTAAACCTCCTGTCTCTTAGTCATTCGGAAGCAATTACTTTTCCCAAATGCCTATACGTAAAATAACATGTCTGAATACGAAGGTATAGGCCACATATCTCTGCCTACTACCGATTCCATATAATCTCCAATAACTCTTAAAGAATCCATGATAGTAAGAGTATCATCTCTGTAAAACTTAGCAAGACGAGCAATATCATCTGTGATGTGCTCTGCTCTATCAATGGATAATCTTAGTTTATCCAAAGTAGAGCCAAAACTTGCAATTGCGTCTGTAATATTTTTAAGCATCTCCTCCTGTACTGATGTATCCGCATTAGGTGCGGCTGTTTTTATTTTTATTATGTTATCGCTGAGCGCCGTGGAAAACTTGAGTGCCGCCGGCAGAATATCTTTTGCCGCCATGTCAACCATGGTAAGCGCCTCAATGTGAATAACCTTGGCATATTTCTCCATTTTGATTTCATATCGTGAACTCAGTTCTGTCTGAGAATACACACCATGTTTACTAAACAATTCTACAGTCTGCGGAGAAATAAATTCGCCAATGGCGTCAACGGTGTTGTCTATATTGGGAAGACCTCGTTTTTTGGCTTCTTCTACCCATTCATCAGAGTAGCCGTTACCGTTAAAGATAACTCGTCTGTGCTCGCGTATAGAGCGCTGAACAACATTGTGCAAAGCGGCATTGAAATCGCTTGCATTTTCAAGTTCGTCAGCCATATCGGAAAGTGTGTCAGCAACGATTGTATTTATAATAGTGCAAGGTCCCGCAATTGAAGCATTTGAGCCAACCATACGGAATTCAAACTTATTGCCTGTAAAAGCAAAAGGAGAAGTTCTGTTTCTGTCGGCGGTGTCTTTTCGAAAATGCGGAAGCGTGCTTACGCCAACGTCCAAGCGAACACGTTCAGTATCGCCGGACGGGTTGTCATAAACAATATTATCAAGTATTTCCTCTAACTGCTCGCCCAAAAAGATTGAGATAATTGCAGGCGGGGCCTCGTTAGCACCCAAACGGTGGTCGTTACCTGCACTTGCAGCAGATGCACGGAGCAAGGGAGCGTGTTTATCAATAGCCTCTATAACAGCACAAAGGAAAAGCAAAAACTGAGCATTTTCGCTTGGTGTTTTACCTGGATCTAAAAGATTCTGCCCATCGTTTGTACTCAAAGACCAGTTTACGTGCTTACCTGAGCCATTTACGCCATTGAACGGACGTTCGTGCATAAGGCAGGCAAAGTTGTGCCTGTGTGCAATTCTTTTTAAAGTTGACATTGTAAGTTGGTTATGGTCTGTAGCAATATTGCAACTGCTGTAAACAGGTGCTAATTCGTGCTGGCTCGGTGCAGCCTCGTTATGCTTTGTTTTTGCAGAAACACCCATTTTCCAGAGTTCGCGGTCTACGTCGCTCATATAAGATGCCACACGTTCTTTTAGCGTGCCGAAATAATGGTCATCAAGTTCCTGACCTTTGGGCGGTTTCTGACCGAAAAGTGTTCTGCCCGTAAATTTAAGGTCAAGACGTTTTTCGTATAAATCTTTGTCTACAAGGAAATATTCCTGTTCAGGGCCTATGCAGACAGTTATATTTTTAGTTTCTTTATCAAACAATTTTAAAATTCTTTTTGCCTGAACATTTATTGCCTCGCAAGAGCGCAAAAGAGGGGTTTTTTTATCAAGTGCTTCTCCGGTATAAGAGCAGAAAGCAGTAGGAATGCACAATGTAACACCCGACAAATCCTCCTGCAAAAACGCAGGTGAAGTGCAGTCCCAAGCGGTATAGCCTCTTGCCTCAAAGGTTGAGCGCAATCCGCCTGACGGGAATGACGATGCATCGGGCTCGCCTTTTATAAGTTCTTTGCCCGAAAACTCCATAATTGCTCCGCCGTTAGATGTAGGCGAAATAAAAGAATCGTGCTTCTCCGCAGTAATTCCCGTAAGCGGTTGGAACCAGTGTGTATAGTGGGTTGCTCCTTTTTCAATTGCCCAGTCTTTCATGGCACCGGCAACAACTTCTGCTACAGAACTATCCAGAGGTAAAGATTCGTCTATGCTTTTTTTAAGCGCATTGTAAGTGTCTTCCGGAAGACGCTCTTTCATAACGCGGTCATTAAAAACATTACTGCCGAAAATATCTATTGGGTTACAAGAACTCATTTGTTTCACTGCCTTTCTGTAATCATTACAAGACGACAAACATTTCTGTTTGTCGTCCGGTTAAATCTATATTAAATAAGGGGTTCGGGTCGGGATATAAGATGCAGAATATTACCTGCAATATCTCTGAAGAAAATGGTTTTTACACCGCTTGAAGATGTAACTTCATCGGTAACTATTTCAGTATTTGCTCCTTTAACTTTTGCAACAACAGAGTCAAAGTCTTCAACAGTTAAGGCTAAATGCCTGAGCCCTGCGTCTGTAAGAGCAGGATTTGAGGTAATATCATTAGTTACCTTGCATATCTCAATCATGCTTTTATCGGGAAACGCAACAAAATATGTACCCTTAGCAGAATTTTCATAAGCAATAGTACAACCAAACATATTGATATACCAATCAGCCAACGCTTTGGAATCTTTTGCATAAATCCCAACGTGTTCAATACCTGTTACCATAAAAACTCCCCCTATTGTAAATCATATTTTCTATTATAATTATACAATAGCAATTGCTTTAAATCAAGACAAATTTTGAGTAAAAATACCATTTTTTCAATATTCGTCATAATTGCTAATTTCAAGTTGCATTTTTACGTTCTTTACTGATTTATATATAAATTCTTTATTGGTAATATGCGAAATATAACCGTGTTTTGTGTTGCACAGCCCCCTTATATATTCATTATCGGTTTTGCAGGCATCTGCTATAGCCATACGTATTGCACGCTCCACCGCCGACGGAGATGTACAGAACTTCTTTGCAAGATACGGATAAAGTGTTTTTGTAATTCCTGCAACACCAATGTCATTGCATATAACATACACAATTCCCTCTAAAATATATGCACATCCAACTCTTAATGAAGAAACTTCATACCTTTCCAATAACTCTGCTGCTTTTCTATACAACTTTTGTTTTTTACATGAATCCATATATGTCACACCTCTACCCAAGCAACAATTATAAAGGATTTAATCCAAAAAAGTAATATAATGTCGAAAAGGAGTTCGTATTTAAACCATTTGCGCGTTTATGCACTTTTTATTCAAATAAAGAGTGCGCTCTGCATAAATATGCAAAACGCACTCTTTTGTGACTCATTCTTAAATGATTTTAACACATATTTTTCTGTTTGTCAATAGTCAAAAGCGGTGTTTAACAAGGTTTAAAATTTATAAAAAACCATACAATATAATATTGAGGTGAATTATGATGAATTTAAAATACTTCGACGAATACAAGGCTTTAGGTCTTAATATTGCACACTATAGAAAAGACCGTGGCTACACTCAGATACAACTTGCTGAAATAATTGATATTGACAGAAGCCATATGAGTGCAATAGAAATTGCAAAAGTAGGTGCTTCTCTCGATGTAGTATTCAAAATCTGCGAAGCGCTGGAAGTTTCATCAAAAGATTTGTTTGATTTCAGATATTAAGTTATTTTTTTATCTTTGTTCAAATAGAATCATAGTAAACAGTTTTATTTTAAGGAGTAGATATTATGAAACTATTTGTTACGAGTAAAGATAATCTTATAATCTACTTTCTCATTATAGTCCTTTTAAGCGGGCTGGTTATTTTCAATCATGATGCTGTGGCAGAAGTTTTTGAAAACGCATCTCCAAAGCGTGATCTGCCTATATACTGCGTAGACAAAGGTGAGGAAAAAATATGCTCTATCTCCTTTGACGCCGCTTGGGGAAACGAAGACACCGCCGAACTAATATCAATACTGGGAAAATACAATGTTAAGGCAACGTTTTTTGTAGTCGGCGAATGGGTAGATAAATATCCCGAATCAGTTAAGCAACTACACGATGCAGGGCACGAAATTATGAATCACTCCGACTCACACCCGCATATGACAAAACTTGATGCAGACGGAATCAAAAAAGAAATCAATTTATGTTCAGACAAAATCGAAGCAATAACGGGTGTTCGCCCTACTCTTTTCCGTCCGCCGTACGGCGACTACAACGACAAAGTGGTGGCATCTGCCAGAGATATTAATCACTATACTATCCAATGGGACGTTGACAGCCTTGACTGGAAAGATCTTGAGCCTTCGGCAATATACGACCGTGTAACAAAACGTGTGGGACCTGGGTCTGTGGTTCTGTTCCACAATGCCGCAAAAAATACACCGGCTGCACTTCCGCGAATTTTAGAAAAACTCACATCCGATGGTTATAAAATAATACCAATTTCCGAGTTGATTTATAAAGAGAACTTTAAAATAGACAACTCTGGAAGACAGATACCCGTTCCCGATGGTCAGGTAAATTGAAACTTTTTTTACCGGTACACATATAATGTGTAATGAGGTGATTTAATTGAATATTAATAATATGACTGTAGGACAGGTGCTTGCCAACAATAAAGCAAAAGCAATTCTGGCAAGAGAATTTCCTACTCTTATAAATACCCCTATTGCAAAACTTTACAGTTCAATGACAGTAAAACAAGTTCTTGCACTTGCAAAAGATAAAGTTCCTGAGGATAAAATACAGCGAATAATAAAAGAACTGGAACAAGTATAACATTTGAGCACACTGCTTTTGTACAGTGTGCTTTTTTGTTTAAAAACTCTTTACAAAGCCCCCTATTTACTGTATAATATTAAGATATGCCACAAACATTTGGAAAGAAGGCTTTAAACGCATGTTTAAAATTTTGAAAAAGCGTGTTTTAAACGAACTGGTTAAACTGTTAGAGATTGACGCGCCGCTTATAGCAAAAAAAGCAGAACCCGGTCAATTTATAATCCTGCGTATCAATGAAGATGGCGAGCGTATACCATTAACCATAGCAGATTTTGACAGACACCGCGGTACTGTTACCATAATATTTCAGGAAGTGGGCATGACAACAAAACTTCTCGGCTCTTTAAACGAGGGCGATGCACTTTTGGACTTTGTAGGTCCATTGGGTGTACCATCGCACCTTGATGGATATAAAAAAGTGGCTGTTATAGGCGGAGGCTTGGGAACAGCGATTGCATACCCGCAAGCAAAAAAACTTCACGCAATGGGCGCTGAAGTCGATTCAATTATAGGATTCAGAAATAAAGACCTTATTATACTTGAAGACGAAGTAAAAGCGGTAAGCACAAATATATATGTAACAACAGACGACGGGTCTAACGGTTGCAAAGGATTTGTGTCGGACATATTAAAAAACAACATAGAGGCCGGTGCCAACTACGACCTCGTTATAGCAATCGGTCCGCTTATTATGATGAAAGTCATTTGTGATGTTACTAAACAATACGGAATTAAAACCATAGTAAGTATGAACCCCGTTATGATTGACGGAACAGGTATGTGCGGCGGTTGCAGAGTGATAGTCGGCGGTGAAACAAAATTTGCCTGTGTAGACGGTCCCGACTTTGACGGACATCTTGTTGACTTCGAATCTGCAATGAACAGGCAGAAAATGTTTAAAAGTGAAGAGGCTGAAAGTTCAGCACACAAATGCCGCATAGGAATAGGAGGTAATCACAATGGTTAATATGTGTCCTACAAAAACTCCTATGACTGAACAAGCACCCACAACAAGAAACAAAAATTTTAAAGAAGTGGCACTCGGATATACTCCGGAACAGGCTATGGAAGAAGCAAAGCGTTGCCTTAACTGTAAAAACAGACCTTGCGTAAGCGGTTGTCCCGTAAATGTTAAAATACCCGATTTTTTAGCACTTATAGCAGAAGGCGAATTTGAAAAAGCCTATCTTAAAATAACCGAAACAAACGCTTTACCTGCAATTTGCGGAAGAGTATGCCCTCAGGAAAATCAATGCGAGGGAAAATGCGTACGCGGCATAAAGGGAGAAAGTGTAGCAATAGGCAGACTTGAACGCTTTGCCGCAGACTATTACAGAGAAAACTGCATTTCAAAAGCGGAAAAACCTGCTCAAAACGGCAGAAAAGTAGCCGTTATAGGCGGTGGTCCCGCATCGCTTAGTTGTGCAGGGGATTTAGCAAAAAAGGGTTATGCAGTAACTTTGTTTGAGGCATTCCACACAGCCGGCGGTGTTTTGATGTATGGTATTCCAGAATTCAGATTGCCAAAAAATATTGTACAAAACGAAATCAACAACCTCAAAAACATCGGTGTAGATATCCAGACCAATATGGTTATAGGTAAACTACTTTCCGTTGACGAAATTTTAGAATCCGGCTACGATGCAGTATTTATAGGTACAGGAGCAGGTCTGCCTAAGTTTATGGGTATTGAGGGCGAGGTTCTTAATGGCGTATATTCCGCAAACGAGTTTTTAACAAGAATTAATTTGATGAAAGCATACAAATTCCCCGAAACAGACACTCCTGTTAAAGTAGGAAAAAATGTGGCTGTAGTCGGCGGCGGCAATGTGGCAATGGATGCCGCAAGATGCGCTAAACGCCTTGGTGCAGAAAGCGTGTACATAATTTACAGACGAAGCGAAGAAGAAATGCCGGCACGCAACGAGGAAATCCATCATGCAAAAGAAGAAGAAATTATATTTAAAAATCTTACTAACCCAACACGCATCATTGGCGAAGACGGTTGGGTAACAGGTATTGAATGTGTTGGTATGGAACTTGAAGAACCTGATGCGTCAGGCAGAAGACGTCCGGTTAAAAAGATGGGCTCTGAACATATTATAGATGTACAGACCGTTATTATGGCAATAGGTCAATCACCAAATCCGCTGATTAAAGCAACAACAGATGGCCTTGCAACACAACCTTGGGGCGGCATAATAGTAGATGAGGAAACCTGCGCAACAAGTAAAAAAGGAGTATACGCAGGCGGTGACACCGTAACCGGAGCCGCAACAGTTATACTTGCAATGGGTGCCGGTAAAAAAGCCGCATCGGCAATTGATGAATATATCAAAAATAAATACCATAAATAACCGAAAAAGGAAAGCGTGTTGCTTTCCTTTTTTAACTATCTTTTAACTCACAAAAACGATATCCCAACCTGACACCTGTAAACAAACCCGCCTCAAAATACGCCTGACTAAATATTTCTGCCATTTGGCATATCTGTTCCCATAATTCTTCATAGTCTTCATCAATATAGTTTTCCTCAAGATATTTTTCAATCTCTTTAAAAGCATTTTCAACTTCTTCTGATAATTTATATTCCAATTCTTCTTTTAGATTTTCTTTTTCATCAGAAGCATAATACTCAATATTTTTAAGATTTGCTCTTTGAAACAATTCATCAAAATTCATATTAATACCCTCCACGGTCTATTTATCGCCTATATAGTATCATATATCGTCTACTTTGTCAACATTAAAAGTCTATAATTAGCCTATACTTTTTAGTGAGGTGGCTAATAATGAACACATATAATACCGTTAAAAACAGAATATTATCTTTATGCGAAGAAAAGCGATTCACAATCAACAGACTTGCAATGGAATCAGGCGTTTCTCCCTCTACACTCAAAAGCATTTTATATGGAAAAAGCAAAAATCCGGGCATTGTGACAATAAAAATGCTTTGTGACGGGTTAAACATCAGTTTAATTGATTTTTTCAATACTTCTGAATTTGAAAATCTGGAACAAGAAATTAAATGAGGTGATTTGAGTTGAATATTGGGGAAGCAGTAAAATTAAGAATTTTAGAATTGTGTAAAAGCAAAAATATTACAGTAAATAAACTTGCCATTATATGCGGAATAACACAATCAACACTAAACAATATAATAAGCGGTAGAAACAATAGCACTACAGTATCAACAGTTAAAAAGATATGCGATGGATTAAACATTACAATACAGGATTTTTTTAATGCGGAGTGCTTCCGTGATCTGGAGCAGGAGATAAAATAACATACATAAAAACGGCGGCTCACAGAGCCGCCGTTTTTGCATGGATATTTATTATTTATGGAATCACGCCTTGCGCTGGGCAAACTGCGTTCTGCCGTAGTGCAGAAGGGCCACAGAGGAGAAAGCTACGGAAAGGCCGTAAAAAAGGGTGCTGGGGCTCCACACAGGGGTATTAAGGGGGGAGGTATCCAGTTCCCTCAGGACCGCC
>JAZSBW010000188.1:0-2073 GCA_045602585.1 Clostridia bacterium | reverse complement strand
AGCGCCGCACCCTCTACGGGATCAGTACCTGCACCGAGTTCGTCGAACAGGCAAAGCGAACGGTATGTTGCCTGCTCTAAAATCTTAACGATGTTTACCATATGTGACGAGAACGTACTAAGGCTGTGGTCTATGCTCTGCTCGTCACCAATATCGGCAAAAACATTGTCAAATACAGACACCACCGAGCCCTCTTTGGCAGTTATGTGCATACCGCATTGTGCCATTAAAGTCATAATACCAAGAGTTTTAAGCACAACAGTTTTACCGCCCGTATTAGGGCCTGTTATAACGAGAGTGTCGAAATCTTTGCCGAGGTAAATGTCCGTCGGTACAACCTTTTGACGGTCTAACAGTGGGTGACGTGCCTGAATAAGATTTATATATCCGTCATCATTCAAAACAGGTCGAAATGCATCATATTTAAGTGCAAATTTTGCTTTTGCAAAAATAAGGTCGAGGTCAGCGATGCAGTTGTAGGTCATCTCTAAAAGTTGGCAATACTCTGCAATCTCTCCCGAAAGTTCACGTAAAATGCGCTCGATTTCTTCTTTTTCTTTATTTTTGAGCATACGGATTTCGTTATCCGCCTCAACAACTGCGTCAGGCTCTATAAAAAGGGTTATTCCGCTTGACGAGGTGTCGTGCACAATACCGCGTATACTACCCTTGTGCTCTGCCTTAACGGGCACAACGTAGCGGTCGGAACGCATAGTGATAATAGGCTCTTGCAAATACTTTGAATTCTTTGCAATAATATTATGCAGAATTTCTTTAACTTTACCCTCAGTTGAACGGATTTTTCTGCGTATTGAAGAAAGTTCGCTGCTGGCGGTGTCGGATATGGTTTCTTCGTCTTCTATGCAATCAAAAATTTTGCTTTCGAGTTTTTTGTCTTCAAAAAGAGCCTCAATATATTCCTCTATCGCTTCGCAGGGAATATCGTCGGGGTAAGATTTCAATCTGCGTGATGTTTTTAAAACCTTGCCTATGTCAAGTATATCAGCAGGAGAAAGCACACCACCCATATCGGCACGTTTTAAACTGCTTCGTATATCGGATTTACAGTAAACGGGCGGATTGCCTTTTTTAACAATTAAATTTATAGCGCAGGCGGTCTGCTCCTGCATCATATTAATTTCTTTTATATCGGAAGACGGCTCAAGCGATAACGCGCGCATACGGGAAAGTTCGATTACGGCAAATTCGCTGAGCATAGAACGTATTTTATCAAATTCCAAAGTTGAATATACCTTTTCGTTCACTTTATCATTCCTTTCAAAATGGTAAAAAAGGCGCGGCATTGCCACGCCTTGTATATTATTATTTATTCAAAAAATCTGCCAATGCTTTAAGCGCTTTTGCTCTGTGGCTGATTTCGTCTTTTATACTGCTGTCGAGTTGACCGAATGTTTTGTCGTAACCATCAGGGATAAAGATGGGGTCATACCCAAATCCATTTTCACCTTTAGGCTCAAAATCGAGTGTACCGCGCACGATGCCCTCAAATATATGCTTTTCGCCATCAGGCAGAATAAGCGCTATTGCACACGCAAACTGTGCACCTCTGTTGTCGGCATTTTCAACTTCTTCTAAAAGTTTTTTAACTCTGTCCTCGTCGGTAGCGTCTTCACCGCAGTATCTTGCGCTGTATATGCCTGGCGCACCGTTTAATGCATCCACCTCAATGCCGGAGTCATCTGCAATAACAGCGCGCGATGTATGCTCCGCTACGGCAGATGCTTTAAGCATAGCATTTTCGGCAAAAGTGGTGCCATTTTCTTCAACGTCGATATTAACACCGATTTCCGCCTGACTCATAACATTGTGGTCGCCAAGTATTTTTTTGATTTCTTTTATTTTACCTTTGTTCTTTGTTGCTACTATTATATCCATATTTTTCACCATTGATTTAATAAAACATTTTTTGTAGGGACGGGCGTCCTCGACCGTCCGTTTTTATCAATTTACATCTTATCTGTCGGACCGTCCGGAGGCCGGTCCCTACAATAAGACACTAAAAGTTATTTTATTTCTTTTCCGCCGTCGCCCAATTCTGTTACGTAAAAATCT
>JAZSBW010000187.1:0-19676 GCA_045602585.1 Clostridia bacterium | reverse complement strand
ACCATCTCTTCCACCGTCTTCTGCCCTTGCATGAACAGTAGTTATATTGGTAAGTTCAAGTGCTGATATAACCTCGTTTAAAAAGTTAAGTCTTTTAGCCAACGAATCGAGCAATGTTACTTTCAAACCACTATTGGCAATCTTTAACGGTATGGCAGGAAAGCCTGCGCCCGTGCCTACATCTATTAAAGATATGCCGTCTGCTAAAACACCGCTTTTCACGCACATTAAAGAGTCTAAAAAGTGTTTTGTTACAACGTCATATTCCTCTGTGATGGCAGTAAGGTTAATCTTCTCATTCCAATCCAAAAGCAATTCAAAGTATTTTTCAAACTTATCAGCCTGAATATCAGAAACACCATATTCAAGAAGAAGTTTTTTATCCATATTACTCTCCTAAGAAAAAGGGGCGGATATTCCGCCCCGTATTATAATTATTCAGAAATAGCGTCCGCACATCTTGCGCAAAGTGTGGGGTGGTCGTGATTTTCGCCAACTGTATCGCTAAACATCCAGCAACGTTCGCATTTTTCACCATCGGCAGCAGTAACCTTAATTGAAAGGTTTGCAACTTCTTCGGCTTTATAAGCGCTGTCGTCAGCACCTTTTTCTACGCTGACACCTGAAACAATAAATATTGTTACAAGGTCATCTTCGTTCGCTTTCAAGAAATCGTATGTTGCACCGTCTGCAATAAGTTTAACGTGTGCATTGAGTGAGTGACCGATAACTTTTTCGCCTCTTGCAAGTTCAAGCGCTTTGCTGACATCGGAACGTACTTTCAAAAGCAGTTCGTATTTTTCATTGAGTTTCTCGTCATTAAGCAAATCACAACCGCATGCTTCGGGAATATCGTTAAATGTTATGCTGTAGAGATTGTCACTTTCAGTATGCGGCATCTCTGCCCAAATTTCCTCTGATGTAAAGCAGAGAACAGGCGCAAGCAATTTAACAAGAATACCCAGTATTTTATAAATAGCGGTCTGTGCGCTTCTGCGGTCAGCGCTTGACGGTTTTGTGGTATAGAGTCTGTCTTTGATAACGTCAAGGTAGAAGTTACTCATATCTACAACGCAGAAATTATGAATTGCATGATAGAGAATGTGGAAATCGTACTCGTCATAACCGTTACGAACACGTGATATAAGCGCATTTGCCTTAGAAAGTGCCCAGCGGTCAATCTCCATAAGGTCAGCGGTTTCAACCATATCAGTATTCGGGTCGAAATCGTAAAGGTTACCAAGGATATAACGCGCGGTGTTTCTTATCTTGCGGTAACTTTCAGAAAGTTGCTTCAAGATATTTTCACTCATGCGCATATCAGTTTTGAAATCCGCTGTAACAACCCACAGACGGAGAATATCAACACCATATTTTTTAGCAACCTCTAACGGATCTATAACATTACCCTTTGATTTGGACATTTTTTTGCCCTCATCATCAATTGTCATACCGTGAGTTAAAACTTCTTTATAAGGTGCTTTGCCCGTTACGGCAACGCTTGTAAGCATTGATGACTGGAACCAGCCTCTGTACTGGTCGTTACCCTCAAGGTAAAGGTCTGCTGGCCACTGCTGGTCTTCTCGCTGTTCGCAAACTGCAAAGTGCGATGAGCCGGAGTCAAACCAAACGTCCATAATATCATGTTCTTTGGTGAACTCTGTGCAGCCGCACTCGTGGCATTTATAGCCTTCAGGCAGGATTTCGCTTGCATCCATTGCATACCAAGCAGAGCATCCTTTTTCTCTGAACAGGTCAGCAATTATTTTGATAGTTTCGGGGTTAATGATTTCCTTGCCGCAATCTTTACAATAGAAAATCGGAATCGGCACACCCCACAGACGCTGACGTGAAATACACCAGTCGCCTCGGTCTTCTATCATTTTTCTAATTCTTTCTTCGCCCCACTTCGGCACCCATTTAACAGAGTCAACTGCGGCCAAAGCGTCTTTTTTGAATGCGTCGATAGATGCAAACCACTGCTCTGTAGCACGGAATATAATGGGTTTGCCGCATCTCCAGCAGTGCGGATACTGGTGGATAATTGGCTCTACTTTAACAAGTGAGTTTGTAGAAAGCAACTGATCTATAATCTTCTGGTTGGATTCCTCATAGAAAAGGCCTGCAAACTGACCGGCTTCTTCTGTAAGGTAACCTTTATTATCTACGGGAACAACTATCGGCAAATCGTAGTCTTTACAAGCCACGTAGTCCTCTGCACCGTGACCAGGAGCAGTGTGTACACAACCTGTACCTGCATCCAGAGTTACATGGTCACCTAAGATAACCAAAGAATCTCTGTCTAAGAATGGATGGCGGCATGTGATATTTTCAAGTTCTGAGCCGATAAATGTTTTAACTATCTCATAATCGTCTGCCTCAGCAATACCAGCAAATGCAGCAGCGAGGTCTTTTGCAACAACATAATACTCGCCTTTTGCAGACATCAGGCAATATTCAAAATTGGGATTGAGTGCAATAGCAACGTTGCCGGGGAGTGTCCATGTAGTGGTTGTCCAGATTACGAAGAAGATTTTATCTTTGTCGAATCCGCCAAACATACCCTTATCGTCATTCACCTGGAATTTAACATAAATTGAATTTGTTTTATCTTCAGCGTATTCGATTTCTGCTTCAGCAAGCGCAGTTTCGCAATCAGTACACCAGTAAACAGGTTTTTTGCCTTTATAGATAAAGTTTTTCTCAGCCATTTTGCCGAAAACTTCAATCTGTTTAGCCTCAAACTCCGGCTGAAGTGTAATATACGGATTTTTATAGTCGCCGATAACACCCAGACGTTTAAACTGTTCTTTCTGGTTATCTATATACTTCATAGCAAATTCATGGCATAACTCTCTGAATTTAACAGGGCTCAATTCCTCTTTGTTAATCTTGAGTTTTTTAATAGCCTGAATTTCAATAGGTAGACCGTGGGTATCCCAACCGGGTACAAACGGAGCCTGATAGCCTGTCATATTTTTATAACGTACTATAATATCCTTTAAGATTTTATTGAGCGCGTGACCCAAGTGGATATCACCGTTTGCAAAAGGAGGTCCGTCGTGCAAAACGAACTTGGGCTTGCCTGCATTATGCTCCATAAGTTTATAATACAGACCGTCCTCGTCCCATTTTTTTACCATGTCGGGCTCCTTCTGCGGAAGGTTTGCACGCATAGAAAATTCTGTTTTCGGAAGGTTTAATGTTTTACCGTAATCCTGCTGTTCCAATTTGTAACAACTCCTAACATATCATTTAACTTCAATGTCGCTTTCAGCAGATGATGCCGCATCTGAAGATTTGAGCGACTCTATCTGTGAGGTCAGCATACCTATCATGCGGGCCTTAAATAGTTCTGTTGAACGTTTTATATTTTCAGCCTCTTTGGTAGCCTCCATAGCCGAACGCATAGCATTTTCAACTATATCTTTAGCCTGCTTTTCAGCGGCCTCTACAGTAAGACGTGCCTTTTCGTCGGCAGTCTTGCGCACTTCGTCGCCCGTGCTTTGAGCAACTAAAAGCGCATTCTGCATAGTTTCCTCTATAGATTTATAATGCTCCAAAGCGCTGTTTAACATATTGATTTTATCATTTAAATCAATATTGTTTTTATACATAGTTTCATAATCACGCAGTACCAGTTCCAAAAATTCTTCTACTTCGGCTTTTTTATAGCCCATGGCACCGCTTGTAAATCTTTTATTTTGAATATCTAACGGAGTAAGCATGAGTATTCCCCTCTTTTGCTTTAGTTTATTATATAAAATGTCTTATATTTATTTTAATTCTGCCTTTACGGGTGGTTGAGCAATCAGTATCTATAATCATTTTGCCGTAACCCCTTGCAGATATAACATCGCCCGATTTTATACGTGCGGATACGGATTTGGCAACATCATAATTTACCTGAACAAATCCGCGTTCAACAAGGTCACACGACACATCGCGGCTTTTGCCTATAGCGGCAGAGAGCACACAGTCAAGCCTGAGCGATGCAACCGATGCAGATTGTTCGTTAAACTTACGCTCAACAGATACATCGTCAACCTCGCAAACTGTGCATGTAACATTTGCAGATGCAACTTTGTCCAGATTAAGGTATATAAATTCTGCAACTGCCGAATCACAAAACATAACGGCATGATCAGTTTCTGTAATTATATCGCCCGTCTTTTCCCTTTTTATTCCTAAAGAAAGCACCGCACCAAGATAATCACGATGCGAAAACACACTTCCGTCTTTGGTGCAAATCTTAACCGCAACAATTGGATAATACGTATATGCATCTTCATCAGGGCAAAAAGCAATAACCCTTCGTTCGGCATCGTTATATCCGCCAAACTGTTTTATACCAAAACTGCCTCTGCATCTTGCAGATGCAATAGCGGCTTCTCTCGGATTTAAGAATGGCGAGTACATAACCACACCCGCTTTTTCGCATCTTTCTGCCAAGTCGAGCAAGTGTGAGATAAGAATTTTCTCATCCCCCTCCAGCCCTTGCAGAAGATTGGTTTTATTCATATTAATCTAAATCGAAAATGCCGTTTGATTTGAGTTCGCTGCTGAAATCGCCCATAATACCAACATTATAAGGAGCCAGAAGCAGAATTCCGTTGGCAACTTTCTGCATACTGCCATCAAGTGCGTATACGGCACCGCTTAAAAAGTCTACCATTTTACGTGCATCGTCTTTATCAAGTCTTTCAAGGTTTACTACAACCGGTTTTTTACTTTTTAAATGGTCTGCAATATCCTGTGAATCATTATAAGATGTAGGCTGAATTACCACAACCTTAAGTTGTGTTGTTGTGTGGATATTAACCACTTTGCCTTTTTTAAGTCCGAAACCGCCTGATGCGGGTTCTTCCTCATAACGTCTTGGTTCGTAAACAGGAGTTTCCTCTACTACGTCTTCCTCTTCACTCAAGCCCATAACGTTCATCATCTTATTCATGAAATTTCCCATTATAAATGCCCCCTTAGCATATTTTATATATTATTGAAAAAGTCCTCTGCCTACACGCACAATATTTGCGCCTTCTTCAATTGCTATATCAAAATCGTTGCTCATGCCCATAGACAAATATTCCATACTAACATTATCATATTTTTTTGACGATATGTCAACATATTTTTTGTATAAAGACGAAAAAATCTTGCGTATTTCACTCTCAGATGCGTCAAGCGGTGCCATAGTCATAAGTCCTTTGACAAAAATCCCGTCAATATTTTCGCAACGTTCCAACATTTCATCAACAAAATCAAGGTTCATACCGTATTTGCTTTCTTCGCCCGAAACATTCACCTCAAGCAGAATGTCTGTAGTAATACCACGAGCCGCAGACTGTTTACCGATTTCTTCCGCAAGACGCAGAGAATCTACAGAATGTATAAGTTTTACTTTACCAATAATACTTTTAACTTTATTTGTTTGCAAATGGCCTATTATATGCCAGGAGGCATCCGGAAGATCATCATATTTTGAAAGCAGTTCCTGAACACGGTTTTCGCCAAGGCTTGTTACACCGAGTTCCATAATCTCACGGATTCTGTCTGCAGGAACAGTTTTTGTTACAGCAAGAAGTGTTATATCCTCTGCCCTTCTTCCGGATTTTGCACAGGCGGCATCTATTCTATTTTGAACACTAAGCAAATTGTCTTTGATGTTTCCCATTTTATACCCCCCGTTATCTTATAGCAATATTTTCGCCGACCTCTTTTGCGTCTATTACAACCTCATCATATAGCAAAACAGAAGATGAGTCGGAATTATTTTCTTTGGCGATAGCATAGTTATCATCTTTATAAATGATATCTGCTTTTTTGAATTTCATCAATCCCTCTGTTACGGTGTATACTCCTTGAGTTCCGTTATTTACACGTACTGCCTTAATGGGAATTTTAATGCCTGAATATTTATTTGTTATAAGAGTTATCGGCGTTTTACGGTTTTTAATAGCATCATCACTATACTCTGTAACGGTTACACCAACAACGCACTTTTTGCTGGACACGGGCGATATAGACGAAATTGTAGCATTGTATTCCTCGGCACTCTCACCTATTTTAATATACACAGCCTGTCCTTCTTTCATTTCAGACGCTCTTTTTTCGTCAACAAGCATAGCAATATACCACTCTACATTGCTTACAATTTTACACACGGGCTGGTCTGCACCCTCAACAAGTTCCGGCTTGGTATCAGAAACAGTTTTGAAATCCTCTACAGTCATAGACTCAAGCGACGCTCCGCTTAAAACCTGCTCAAAACCGTCAATATTGGTTGAATAAATACCGGCTAACGGTGCATACAAATTCTGCTTTGCGGCAGAGAGCATCTGTTCGTATTGCGACTTCTGTGCCTGAAGTTCGTCAAGCATGGTGGCAACGCTTCCGCTTTCACCGGACACTTCAAGTTTTTTATCTATCAAAACGTTAAGGTCACCTTTAAGTTCTGATACATGACGGATATTTTTATCGTTTATGCTGATGATAAGGTCTGAAATACGTGTTGAAATATTACTTTCTATCTTTGCCTGGTCGCCTTCAAAAACAAGGCTGTTTTCCTGCGCACCGGTAATTTCGGCAATACGTGCATTTACCTGCTTGAGTTTATTCTGTGTTTCTTTATCAACACTACCTGTATAAACAGAGGCAACCATCTTACCACGTTTAACAACATTATTTTCAACTGCAGCACTTTCTAAAACGCCTGACGAATCAGAATTAATAACGGTTTCGTTCCTGATAATAATACCATCGTACTCACCGGAATTTTCAATGGTATCATATTGAACCATTTCAGTTTCTACAGTCGGGTTTAAAAGTATTACTATATTCCACAGTTGAAATGCCACAAGGCAGAATATTAAAACATGCAGCAAAAACTTTTTCATCAGAGTTTTCCTTTCTTGAATTCTTCGGCATCGTGCAAAATTGCGCTTACCGCTTCTTTATCTTCGGGGTTTACCCAATGTATATCTTTATTTGCGCCAAACCACGTAATCTGGCGTTTGGCATATCTGCGTGAATTGCGTTTTATAAGCCGTATTGCTTCATCACGGGTACACTTGCCTTTAAAATACCATATAACCTCACGGTAACCTATAGCCTGCATAGCGTTTGACTTGGCAGAGTAACCTTTTTTTATAAGGTTTTCCACCTCATCAAAAAGCCCCTGCTCAACCATAATATCCACACGTCGGTCTATATTTGAATAAAGCAACTCCCTGTCACGCTGCATACCTATTATAAAAGTATTATATTTTTCATTTACTGTGTTTTCTCTTTGTACTGTGATTGATTTGCCCGTTACATGATAAAAATCCAGTGCGCGGATAACACGCTTAACATTATTATAATGTATATTTTCTGCGGCAACGCTGTCTACATCACAAAGCATTGAGTGGAGATACTGTGCACCTTTTTCTTCAGCAATTTTGTGCAAATATGCGCGGTATTCTTCATCGCAACTGTTATCTTCAAAGGCAGCGCCTTTCAAAAGGCTATCTATATAAAGTCCCGTTCCGCCGCATATAACTGGGAGTTTCCCTCGTGAGTACACATCTTCTATTGCCGCTTGCGCAAGAGTTACAAAACGGCTTACGTTACAATCGTCATCAGGCTCTAAAACATCTATAAGATGGTGTGCGATTCCGCACATTTCTTCTTCAGTAACTTTAGCGGTACCTATATCCATATATTTATATATCTGCATAGAATCGGCAGATATCACCTCGCCGCCAAGAGTCTCGGCGGCTTTCACGGCAAAAGAAGATTTACCTGATGCTGTAGGTCCTACAATTGCTAATACAGGTATCAAAAAGTCCACTCCTTAAACTATTCTTTTAAATTGTTTTTCAAGAGCAGTTTTGCTCATACGTACACATATAGGTCTTCCGTGAGGGCAAGTATTTATACCTTCAAGTTCCATAACTTGCGACACAAGGTGCTCCATATCATCTGCAGTTAAATGCTTGCCGCCTTTAAGTGCGCGTTTACAAGCCATAGTGTGCAGAGTTTTTTCGTAAAGTTCGTGCTTGGGAACTTCTGCATTGTTACCTAAAACTTTTATAATCTCGCCCACAGTATCGGCAATAAGTGCATCGTCCATTTCCATAGGCACTTTACGTATAATTATATCATTAGAGCCGAAAATGTCAATCTCAAAGCCGACATCGGCAAAAAATTCAATATTTTTCTCCGCAACTGCAAAATCATATCCGTCAAGCGATACAGTTACGGGAATAAGCATTGATTGAGCGCAGATCTCGTTGTTTTTCCATTGTTCCATAAGTTCTTCAAACCATATACGCTCATGTGCGGCGTGCTGGTCTATTAAAAGCATTTCCTCGCCTGTCTGCGCTATTATATATGTGTTAAATACCTGTCCGACCAATGTAAAATCACGGTTTGGCAGATACTGTTGTTTTGGAATTTCGTCATTACAAGGTAACGACTCTGTTTGAGTTTCAACAGTTTCCTGCTGAGTATCGGTTTTGGGAATAAACTTTTCTTCAATCTTTTCTACTGGTGGAACATACGTGGGTGTAATATGCGGTTTTTCGTCTTTTTTTACATTGAACACCGCAAAATCATTTTCCTGACGCAAAGTATTTTTATTAGGCGAAAATACAGGAGGCAGATTTTCTTTACTGCTTTTTTCAATAGCAGAACGTATGCTTTCTTTAATCTCCTCACGTATTGTGTCCTGTGATTTTTCCGGTTTTAAAGGAAGTTCCGTCTGCACGGCAGATTTATCGTGCGCTACTTCCATTTCGGTTTTTGGTTTGGAGAAAACCTTTTCATCATCTATCTCCGGCACGTGACGGGAATTTGTGATAGCCTCTTTTACAGCCCAGTAAACTGCACTGTATATCTTTTTGTCGTTAGAGAAACGTACTTCCATTTTAGTAGGGTGAACATTAACGTCAACAAGTCCAGGTGCAATATCTATATAAAGCACACAAACAGGGAACTTCCCCACCATAACGGAATTTCTGTAAGCCTCTGCCACAGCGGCACTGATGGTTTTATTAACAATATTTCTCCCATTTAAGAAAAACACCTGATGGCGCCTGTCTTTCCTCGTCAGCGAGAATGCACCGGTACAACCGCTTACACTTATATATTCCTCTTTATATTTAACATCAATCATATTGGAAGAGTACTGCGCACCATATACAACATGAACACAATCATTCACGTTACCCGTTCCGTGACTCGACACAACAGGTTTACCATTGCTTATAAGTTTTATAGAAACATCGGGATGGCACAGTATCATTTTATTAACAACATCAGTAACGGCAGTAGTTTCAGCAGCATCGTTCTTTAAAAACTTCATACGTGCAGGTGTGTTAAAAAACAGATTACGAACAATCATGGTAGTTCCGTCGGGACAGCCCACCTCTGTATGCTCTGACACCTCGCCGCCCTCAACTACAACATTTACACCAAAATCATTTTCTTTGATTTTTGTAAACATATCAACCCTTGCAACTGCCGCAATACTGGCAAGTGCTTCACCTCTAAAACCAAGGGTATAGATTTTATCAAGGTCTTCTTTTGTTGCAATTTTGCTTGTGGCATGGCGCGCAAATGCCGTTATGGCATCATCAGGGTGTATGCCGTCGCCATCGTCCGTAACACGTATATAACTCATACCGCCATTTTTAATTTCAACAGTAATATTTTTTGCATGCGCATCAACAGAGTTCTCTATAAGTTCCTTAACGGCGGATGCAGGGCGTTCAACAACCTCTCCGGCGGCTATCATATTCGCCAGATTTTTATCTAAAATATTAATCTTCATTGCTCCGCCTCCTTTTTTTGATTATTCTTCTCTTAGTTTCAATTGAAGTGTATACAGTTCGTTTATAGCCTCGATGGGGGTAAGAGTTGAAACATCTATATTTTTAATGCGCTCGGCAAGTTCGTTCGGGAACTGCATCTGCTCTGTTTTGTCAGACACACGTTCTGTTAGCGGTGAATTTGCTTTTATCTGCCCGCCCTCAAGACTTGAAAGTACCTGTTGGGCACGTTCTGTAACCTCATCAGGAACACCTGCAAGTCCGGCAACTTCTATACCATAACTGTCCGACGCACCGCCTGCAATAATTTTGCGCAGAAAGATTATATCCTTACCGCGCTTTTTAACTGCAATTGAAAAGTTTTTAACGCCGTCAAGTTTATCTTCTAAAACTTTAAGTTCGTGGTAGTGTGTGGCAAACATTGTTTTTGCGCCGATTTTTTCCTTGTTGCTTACATACTCAACTACAGCCCACGCAATAGACAGACCGTCAAAAGTGCTTGTACCTCTGCCGATTTCGTCTAAGATAATAAGGCTCTTTGAAGTTGCGTTTTTCAATATATTTGCAACCTCGCTCATTTCAACCATAAATGTACTTTGCCCTGCGGCAATATCGTCAGATGCGCCAACACGTGTGAACACTCTGTCAACAACACCTATACGGCATGCAGACGCAGGCACAAAACTGCCCATCTGTGCCATTAAAGTAATAAGCGCGGTCTGGCGCATATAAGTTGATTTTCCTGCCATATTGGGGCCGGTTATAAGTAAAAAGCGGTTATCGTCCGTGTTTAAGTAAGTATCATTGGGAACAAAAAGCGAAGATGTGTTTGATATTTCTACAGACGGATGTCTGCCATCTTTTATATCAATAATATCACCATCGTCAACAACGGGTTTTACATATCCGTTTTCGGCGGCAACAAACGCAAGCGAACACAAAACGTCTACTGCGGCAATCATTTTTGCACAGTTCTGTATACGTTTAAGGTTGGCCACCACCATATTTTTTAAAGTTATAAATATATCATACTCAAGCGCTTCTATTTTATCTTTTGCGCTTGTTACGGAGTCTTCTACACGTTTGAGTTCTTCTGTGATATATCTTTCGCAATTGACAAGTGTCTGTTTACGTATGTAGTCTGCAGGCACTTTATCCGTATTGATTTTTGAAACTTCTATATAATAGCCAAAAACTTTGTTATACGAAATTTTAAGTTGTTTAATGCCTGTTCTTTCACGCTCTGCCTCTTCAATTGAACTAAGTATTCCTGTGCCCGAGTTTTTCATCTGGCGCAGGCTGTCAAGTTGGGCATCATAACCTTTGCGTATCATACCGCCCTCACGCACGCTGAAAGGCGGCTCGTCTGCAATGGCGGCACAAAGGGTTGAACATACATCTTCAACAGTATCTAAATTTGTCCCCACATTTGAAAGAAGCGGCGAAGCGGCATTTTTAAGCAATATCTTTATTTCGGGAGTACGTTTTAAACTATTTGCCAGCGCAAGCAAATCTCTGGCATTACCGTTGCCGTAAACTATTTTGGAAGAAATTCTTTCCATATCGGCAAAACCGCGAAGTGCCTCCTGCAAATCTTCTCTTAATTTAAATCCGCTGTAAAGTTCGTCTACAGAATCTAAGCGCATATTTATTTTATCAGAGTCCATAAGCGGTCTGTCTACCCACTCGGCAAGCAAGCGTGCCCCCATAGATGTGCGCGTCTTATCAAGCACACCGAGAAGTGAGCCTTTTTTAGATTTATCACGCATGGTGCTGGTAAGTTCCAGATTTCTTCTTGAGGATAAATCTATTTCCATATACTCGTTTTTAAAATAAAGTCTTACTTCGTTGAGGTAACTTAAATTTATCTTTTGTGTTTGTTTAAGGTATGCAAGCGCACCGCCGAGCGCACGTATACAAAGCGGATGCTTTTCGTAAGTAAGTGCGCCTAAACCAATTGAATTTTCGTCTATAAGTTCACGAGCAAGATTTAAATTAAAATCTTCTTCCGGAAGCATACTGTCAAAATACGAAAAACGCTTTTTCATTTCTGTGAACACACCGATATAGTCTGTTGCACCGTTGTTTACTATAAGTTCTGCCGGAGCAAAGCACGCAATGGCATTGGCAAGGCGGTTTTCCACAACATCATTATCACCGTAAGTTGCAAAAACATCGCCTGTGGTTGCATCTATAAACACTACACCGAAGCCGTCTTCACAATAATACACAGATGCAAGATAGTTATTCTGACGTTCGTTCAACACTCCGTCAAGATTAACCGTACCGGGTGTTATAATGCGCACAACATCTCTGCGGACAATCGTTTTTGTTTCCTTGGGGTCTTCCATCTGCTCGCATATAGCAACCTTTTTTCCGGTTGCAATCAGTTTTGCTATATATCCTTCTACACTATGGAAGGGCACACCGCACATTGGTATGCGGTCAGGTCCCGAACCTTTGCCTGTTAATGTTATATTAAGTATTTCAGATGCTTCATAAGCGTCATCATTGAACATTTCGTAAAAATCGCCCAGACGAAACATAAGTATGCAATCCTCGTGGTTTGCCTTAACCTCAAGGTACTGCTTCATCATAGGAGTGATTTTTTCTGATGTGGCCATTTTTTATGCTCCTTTAAAAATGTTTTACCATGCGATGCCGTCCGATTTTTTGGCACCTTCCAATCTTACAGTAAGTCTGTGCGGAAGACATATAAGGCTTTGTCCTGACGAGGTTATTTTGCCTGCATTAACCTCATACTTATCTGCACAGTTACTATGCGTTACGGCAGCACCGTTTTTATCTATAATAATAGTGTTTTTCCCGTATTCGTTATCAATTTGAATTACTTTTTCTTCTGTAAGCGCAGGCAAGTCATACCTTGCAAATTCTTCTCCGTTTATCTCTATAACACAAGCCGTTGGCGCTTCTCCGCCAGATGCAAAAGCAAATATCACTATTGCGGCAAGTACTACTGCAAGCATTATGCATATATCTGCGAATTTAAGTTTTATACAATTAAAAATGTCCTGTAGAGCCAAATCCGCCGTCACCTCTTTCGGTAACACCAAGTTCGTCAACAACATTAAAGTTTGCTTTTGCAACTTCCATAATAACAAGTTGTGCAATGCGCTCACCATGTTTTATCGTGTAGGGCTCACGGCTTAAGTTAATGAGTGATACCATAAGTTCACCCGTGTAGTCGCTGTCAATTACTCCGACACAGTTCGGCAAAGTAATTCCGTGCTTTGATGCAAGACCTGAACGTGCAAATATAAACGCCGCAAAATCCGCTGACGGCAACTGGATAGCGATGCCCGTAGGAATAAGTTTTCGCTCTAACGGTTCTAAAGTAACATCTTCTGCAAGGCAAGCGGTCAAGTCCAAACCGGCAGAACCTGATGTTGCATAAAACGGTACGTTTTTTTCTTTATTCGTTTCTAAAAATTTAATTTTTACATCTGCAGTCATTTTTCGTTCTCCTTTATACACCTCTATAGAAATGACCTCTTGTATACGGCTTATCAAAAGGCTTTCCGTTTTCGTAAAGGCTGATTATATTTTTAATTTCATCGGCTGTTTCAGTTGTAAAGTAAAAGCAAGCATACGATACTCCGCTTCGGTAAATATCGTCCATTTTATCCGCCATATATAATGGGGTACTGTTAAGAATTACATTTGTGCACGAGTCTTTGTCTGCCAAAACAGGAAAATTTGCACCTTTTCGGTCTTTAAGGTAATTCACCCTGCCGTCGCACACACATTTTCCGTTTGCCGATTTAAGCACACAGTTCTGCACAGTCATAACGGGAATATATCCGTATGCAATAACCTCAACAGGAATATCTTTAGATACAGAGCGTATTGCATTGATATTCATTTCGGGTGATAAACACACACTGTTATACCCTGCGTTCTTTAAAAACTTAACCGCCATAGAATTGAATACATTCAATCTAAATCCGCCGTGTTTTATATGGGCATCATCATAAATCTGTGAAAAGTTTGATACAGATATTTTGCCATACCCCTCTGAAACTTTTCCATGACGTTCTATAGCAGGCAATACTACAACAAATCTGTCAGACACAAATTCTTCTGTGTATTTATCATAAATGCTTTTAGGAATATATATACGTGAAACAGAAGTTTTCTCAAGTACCTTTATCTGCTTATACGTATGCCCGTAAGCAGTAAATTCTGTTTGGGGAGATTTTTTTATAATATTAAACGAAAAATCTTTAATATTATCTCTTTCTCCTATATACGCACGCTGATTTTCAATATCGGCAATTGCACATCTGCGCATATTATTAAGTTCTTTTATCGGCAGGCTTATATTATCATCTATATTTATAACGAAATCTTCAAATTCAAAAGGTGTTCCGCCGGTTTTTAGCATCTGCTCGCGGATGCGCTCATCGGTTAAAGCAACCTTTAATGCAGTTTCGGCTTTAGTTTTCCCCTCAATAGTTGTGCTGTGCCCGTCGTAATCCCATACACACAATATGGGGTACTCGCCCAAAACAGCGGTAAAACTTCCGTTCAGTCCAATCTTTCTTCCATCAGATTTTGCAAGTTCTTCGGCACGTGCCTTTGCATTATCCGTAATGTTTTTATAAACATCGTCATTATTTCTGTCAATGTTTAGCATATGACGACCTGTGGAATTTTCAAAATATCCTTTTGTAAATCCGCTTCTGGAAAATACAGAACGTAAATCGTCAATATCCTTTTTATCCACCGCACCGCCGTTTCTGTATTTATCATACAAATGCGCCGCCATAGATACATAAGCGGAATTTTTCATTCTGCCCTCTATTTTTAAAGATTTAACACCGAGTTTGTCCAATGTGCCGATTTCATCGAGCATACACAAATCTTTAAGACTTAAAAGGTATTTTTCTTCACAAACAGTATTTCCGTCGGCATCAATAAGAGAATAAGGCAGTCTGCAAGGCTGGGCACACGCGCCACGATTTCCGGAACGACCGCCTATAAAACTGCTCATAAGGCATTGCCCCGAATAACTCATACAAAGTGCACCGTGTGCAAAAACTTCTATTTCAGCATCACTACCCTCACATATATTGCCAATCTCCGCTTTTGAAAGTTCGCGCGAAAGCACAACACGCGAAAAGCCCGCACGCTCTGCTGCCTTAACACCTTTTAAATTATGCACGGTCATCTGCGTGCTGGCGTTGAGTTTAAAATCAGGGAAGAACTCTTTGAGCATAGAAAGCACACCCAAATCCTGAACAATTAAAGCATCTACGCCAATTTTATAGCAGAATTTTGCAAAGTCATAAGCATCGTAAAGTTTGCTGTCTTCCACAAGGGTGTTGAGCGCAACATAAACTTTGCATCCGCGTACATGGGCATACTTTACGGCTTCGGCAATCTCTTCGTTTGAAAAGTTTACTGCGTTTGCCCTTGCAGAAAATGAACTTCCGCCCAGATACACCGCATCGGCACCGTTATTTACCGCCGCAACAAAATTCTCGTATGAGCCTGCAGGAACCAATACTTCTATACTCATCTGCCACCCTCTAATTTGGCAATCTTAATCTTTAAATTCTGGATTTCTTCCTTAAGCGCATAATTTTCTTCTTTTAAGCGCTTTCCTGCGGAAGTAGCAGCAAAGTAGTCTTCTTTATATTTTTTAAGTTCAGCCGCAGTTTCCTCTTGCAAATCCTTAACTTTGTGGTAATCGTCGCTCATGTTGATTGCAGATAAAACAGCCACCTGAACATTGTTCAGATGAGGATTGGCAGCGATAGAGCGCATCTTTTTATCTACATAAAGACACACTTTCTGCATATATTCCTCACTTTCTGAACCTACCAGAGTATAATCTGAGCCGCATATTCTGACTACGGTTTTAATTTTATCTTCCATACGGCACCTCCTCTATTTTATCACATAACATTATACCACAACAAAAGAAAGAATGGTAGTATTTTTTATAAAAAAATACAAAAAAACGGAGATTTCTCCGTTTTTCTTAGAATTTATTCAACTGTAACCGATTTTGCAAGGTTTCGGGGTTTATCAACATCGCACCCACGCAAAAGTGCCGTATGGTATGAAAGAAGTTGCAGCGCAACAATTGCCGTAAAAGGTGATACATCTGTATATGTTTCAGCGATTTTAAGGGTAACAAATGCATCCGGAGTGTCAAATGGGGATATGCACAAAACCTTAGCACCGCGTGCTGCAACTTCGTTTATGTTTGAAACGGTTTTGCCATGCAAATTTTTATCTGTACTTACAGCCACAACAAAAGTATTATTATCTATCAGTGCAATCGGCCCGTGCTTTAATTCACCCGACGGGTAGGATTCTGCGTGGATATACGTAATTTCTTTCATTTTAAGTGCACCTTCATCAGACGTTACTGCATCATGCCCCCTGCCAATATAATAAAGATGCTCACAGTTTACAAGTAATTCTGCCATATCTTTAATTTGTGGCTCTAATGCCAATACGTTTGTTATATCTTTGGGCAATCTTAAAAGTGCGTTTTTGAGCAAATCATTTTTTTCTTTTGCTATATACTCCGCAAGAAAAAGAGCAAATATATAAAGTGACGCCAACTGCGCCGTATATGCTTTTGTAGACGCTACGGAAACTTCTGCCCCTGCACAAGTTAAAAACGTAAAATCTGCCACGCGCACGGCATTACTGCGCGGTGTATTTGTAATTGCAATAACATGGCAGCCATTTTCCTTGGCAAGTTTCATTGCCGCCAAAGTGTCTGCCGTTTCGCCTGATTGTGTTATGGCTATAACAAGAGTTTTTTCATTTATAAGTGGATTTCTGTAGCGGAATTGCGAAGCCACATCTGTTTCAACAGGTATTTTTGCATATTTTTCTATAATATACTTGCCTATACAAGCAGCATGATAAGCCGTTCCGCAGCCTATTATAAAAATTTTTTCGATATTCTTTATATCATCATATCCAAATTTACCGAATGCAGTCTTTTTATCAGCAAAAATATTGGTTGAAATGATTTGCCGTAAAACATGGGGTTGCTGATAGATTTCTTTAAGCATATAATGCTCATACGTACCCGAATCTGTATTATGAATCTTATCATCACTATAATAAACTTCTTTACTAACAGCGTCACCTGATTTATCATATACGCAAATCCCCTCTGCAGTTATAACAGCAATTTCTCCATCATCAAGAATATACATCCTATTGGTTTTTTCGGATAGCGTATTTATGTCGGACGATAAATAATTTTCGTTTTCTCCTATTCCAACCACCAAAGGGCTATGGTGATTTGCCGCTATAATTTTACCGGGGCAATCGCTGCATATAACCGCTATTGCAAAAGAACCGTCAAGGTCTGAAACAGCACACCTTACTGCGCCTAAAAAATCAAAACACTCTCTGTAATAATAGTCTATCAGATGCGGAATAACTTCTGTATCTGTATTGGATACAAATCTGTAGCCTTTGTCGCACAAAAAAGATTTAAGTTCTGTATGATTTTCTATTATTCCGTTGTGCACTACCGCTATGGTTCCTGAAAGATTCGTATGCGGATGAGAATTAAGTGTGTTTGCCTCTCCGTGAGTTGCCCATCTTGTATGCCCTATTCCGGTTGTTCCGCAAACAGGATTTTCCATACAGATTGTTTTAAGAGCATCTACCCTACCGCAGTTTTTTCTTACGGCAATAGCTCCGCTGTTTTCCACCGCTATTCCGGCAGAGTCGTATCCTCTGTATTCCAGCCTTTCAAGAGAGTCAAGCAAAATATCAGCCGTCTGACCACTTCCGGTATATCCGCATATTCCGCACATATATAAACCGCCTTTCATCTTTTTAAATATTATTGGCAGAATTGTAATAAAAAATCCGCACATTAGCAAAGAAAGGCGCATATAATAAAATGATATATAACAGAAAGGATTGACCCCGATATGGATAAACGTAATATTGAACAGATTTCACGCAATATCAGCGATAAAGATAAAGCGATGCTGAAAGAAATCAACAATCAAAACATTAAAGAGCGTATAAGCAAGGTGGATTTAGGTGCAGCAGCAAAGAAAATGCGCGAACTGGGCCTTTCCGACGCCGCAAACAAATTAGACGGTATGTCCAATGCCGATATTATAAATCAGATTTCAAAAAATCCTGAAATACTTGATAAACTCAAAAATTTGTTTAAATAAGGAGGGCTATTATGGATAATATAGCAGACAAACTTAAAGCAATGCTCGAAAATCCCGAAACTATGAATATGCTGTCTTCGCTTTTGGGAAGTATGCAAGGTACACCCGCACAAACTCCACAAGAAGATGCGCAAGTGTCAGAGCCAATTTCCAACGTGCAACCGGAGCAGACGGATAATATGATTAAAATAAAACAAATGCTTGAGCAGACATCAACTGCAAATGACCCCAGAATCAATTTACTCAATTCCTTAAAACCGTATATGGGTAAAAAGCGTATGGCAAAAATGGATCAGGCAATACGGCTGATACAGATATCAAAAATGGCTTCAATTTTCAAGCCATAATGAAAGGTGGAAACAATATGTATAAGCGTTATTACGACGGCTACAATTCCTACCCTCGAAACACTACCTCGTACAACGGCGAGGTAGTAATTCCAAAAGAAAGTACAGAAGAACCCGCTATTGCAGAGGTGGCTCCCGAAACACCAACCCCAACAGAAGAAAATATAGAATTTACCGTTCACGATAGTGATACAGCCGTAGCGGCAATGCCTAAATCAAACATCTCTTCTTTCGGCGGACTAAGCAAGATATTTAACGATATTGACATAGACGATATAATATTATTCGGTGTAATACTTTTAGTTCTTAAAGACTCTGCCGACGATCCATTACTGATAATAATACTTACAGTAGTGTTTTTGGCAGGAATATTAGACGACTGATACATAAAAATCCCTCTTATGAACAATTTCATAAGAGGGATTACTATTATAAATTTTTTATCCAGTTAACAGCAAGTTTTATCCATTCTCTGACCTCAGGCACACCGCCATCAACACATACATATTCGTTTGCTAAAGAAAGTCCGTGACCGCCTTTAGGATATATATGTGCTTCTGCCGATATTTTTTTATCCGAAAGTTCCTCAAGTAAGTACAGGCTGTTTTCAACCGGAACAACACCATCTTCAAAAGTATGCCAGATAAACGCAGGAGGACAATCGCTTGTTACGTGCTTTTCCAAAGACACTTTTTCCATAATACTGTCATCGCCGCCGCAAAGGACATCTATAGAGCCTCTATGTGCTTTCTCGCCTGCTGTTATAACAGGGTATGATAAAACCATTCCATTTGGTTTGTTTAAGTTATCTTCCCTTTTAACTGCAGGCTCACTGTTCCAATGTACACCAAGGCTCGCTGCAAGATGCCCGCCTGCTGAAAATCCGCATACAATTATTTTATCTGTATCAACATGCCACTGCTCGGCATTTTCACGTATGGTTACAACTGCCTTTGATAAATCTTCAAGTGAAGCGGGGTAAGTAGTTTCAACAGAATAGTAAACAACAACGGCATTAAATCCTGCAGCATTAAAATTAAGTGCAATAGGCTCTGCCTCACGTTTGGAGCAGTATTGATACCCTCCTCCGGGGCAAACAACAACAGTAGGGTATTTAGTATTCTCCTGTGGGCTGTCCATAGGTATGTCTATAATATATGTTTCCATATACACATCAGGATTGTTTTCTCTTAATTGAATCTTTTTGTTAATCATATCCATTATCCATTCAAGCAAAATTTTTATTCAGTTATATCTTCGGGGCGTACTGATGGTGACACAGGATAGCCCTCAGGACCGCTGATTTCATTATCATTTTCCTC